>JAGXLI010000086.1 GCA_018334755.1 Thermoplasmatota archaeon | reverse complement strand
AGTGGGCCCGGCCGGATTTGAACCGACGACCGTCTGGTTATGAGCCAGATGCTCCACCGTACTAAGCTACGGGCCCTACTCAGAGAGCGTTTTCTTCTTAATTGTTAATCTTATTTAAGATTAGTGATTTTCTGTTCGTTGGAGCGAAGATTTATTTAAAACAGTTCAGTTCTAACCACGATGACCGAGGAGATGGATGAAGAGGAACTAAAGGAAGAGATAGAATCCCTAAGGGATCAGGTAAACAGTTTAGAGAATATGCTGGAGAACCTGATGACCATGCACGAGAACGTGCTGGAGAAAGCTTCAGCCGCCTCCGAAGTCGAAAAAAAATACATGAAGATCCTCTCGACCTACAAAAAGTTCGGCCATATCTCGCCCGCTCAGTTCACCGACATAAAAGATCCGATCTCTGAAAAGATAGTGGAGATCCTGTTCGACAATTCCCCTCTCAACATAACTCAGATAACCGGAAGATTGAGAGAGAAGAAGGGCAGCGCTTCGAGGCATACCGTGAGGAAGAAGTTGAAAGAACTGGAAGAAAAGAACGTCGTAAAAAAGACCGAAGAAGAAAAGAAGGGAAAACGTTACGAACTGACGGAGGAAACGATCAACAAGTGGGCAGAATTGCTCGGTATAAACAAATAGTTTGGTCACCATTATAGTATAGAGGTGTAAAAGATGGATATAGATACGGACGATATAGACGATGTTGAAGAATTGAAAGAGGTAATGCAGACTTTGAACGACACGGTCCCTTCGCTGATCTCGGGGATAGTAGAGGCGATCTACAATACCGAGGACAGTGAAAAATTAGCCAAGAGCACGGCTAACTTTTACAAGGAGTTAGTCGATGCGGGCATGGACGAGGACAAAGCTTACGAGTTGACCAGAGACTTCATGCAGAGCAGGGATATCACTTCCGTCATAAAAGAGGTGCTCAGTGACGCGGGAAGTTTCAAGGGAGAGAACTTTGACGAAGATATCGGGGAAGAGATAAAGCAGAAAGTCGAGAGGAAGATGGAAGAGAAAGAGGAATAAGATGGGAAAGGACAAAAGGAGAGACAGGAAGCCGCTGATAGCCGTGAAGGCTTTAGTGGCTTCACTTCCCCTGATCCTCAAACTCGTACTGGTCTTCTTGAGGTACAAAAGAGCCGCTAAGAAGAGGAAGAAGAGATTCAAGAAGACCTTGAAGAAGGAAGGACTGGACGATCAGGTGGCGGAAGAACTGTCCGGAGAATTGTCAGAACTCAGCCTCAAAGAGATGATGAAGGGCAGCGGAAGTAACTTCAAACCTTTTTGAAAATCTTTTCAAAGCTCGGGTTCCACCACGAACTCTTCGAATTTTGAAACAAATTTTTCCTTATCCAGTATCGGTGCACCGTCCTCTTCGATCGGCCGCTGCGAAGGACTCTTTTCTTTATAACCCTCGGATAACCTCTCAGAGAACGACGGTTTATCCGTATCCTTGTAGATCTCTCCGGTCAAGATCTTATCGGTCTCTCGATCGAGCTTCTCGTAAACTTCATTTTTATCTTTCTCGGGATCCCAATCGTTGAGTTTCTCTATCCTCTCTTTGAAGTATTCGGAGGTGTGGATATCGTTGTAGGTGACGCAGGGCTGTAATACGTCCAAAAAAGCCGCACCGTCGTGTTCTATACCTTTCTTTATCATCTCCTTGAGATGATCGGAGTCCATCGCGAAACTTCTCGAGAGGTGAGTATAACCTGAAATAAGAGCCAAGGGTAGAGGTTCTAAAGCATCCTGGATGTTGGGTGAATCGAGAGCTTTTGTCTGCGTCTCCCTCGGTAGAGTGGGGGACGCCTGTCCTTTGGTCAGGCCGTAAACCCGGTTGTCGTGCATCATCACCAGGACGTCAAGATTTCTTCTTCCTAAAGCGACGAAATGACCTGCACCGATCCCCAGAAGATCACCGTCTCCGCCGTTGACTATCACGTCAAGGTCCGGGTTGGCCATCTTCACACCGGAGGCGAAGGGTATCGCCCGGCCGTGTAGTGTATGTACGCCGCTGACATCGACGTAATGAGGCATCTTTCCGGAGCAGCCGATGCCTGAAACTAAAACGGTCTTTTCAGGTTCCATCTCCAGTTCGGAAAAAGCTCGATAAAGGCTCGACACTATACCGAAATTTCCGCAGCCCGGGCACCACTCGATCCAATTTTCAGTTCCATATTCACGGGCCATGCTTCAAAACCTCCCTACTAACTCTTCCTGAGAGAACATCCTTCATCGACCTCACCAGCTCGTCCCTGTAGATGGGTCTTCCCGTGTATTTTACCACCTCGTTTTCGATTTCGAAGCCGGTTTTCAAAGAAACCACTTCAGAGACACGAGCGGAGTAGCTGTGCTCGACCGCGACCACCTTATCGGCTTTTTTCAGGTACGAAAGCACTTTTTCTTCCGGAAAAGGCGAAAAAGTCCGAAGGTGAAGGTAACCGATCTTTTCCTCAAGAGATTCGATCGAATCTATCGCGACTTCTTTTACAGAGCCCCAGCCCAACAGAAGGTGTTCCGGATCCTCCGGCCCGAAATAGATAGCTCTCTCGTCTTCGTCCATCTCCTTGTCCGCTAAATCTAACTTATTCATCCTCTTCTCTTTCATCTTAAGCCGCTTCTCCGGGTCTTCTATAACATTTCCAGATTCGGTATGTTCGCTGCCCGTGTACCACATGACTTCCTCTCCGAGAAAAGCCCTCTCTGAGATAGGGCCGTCCTCGAACCTTCTGTAGTCTTCTCCTCCTTCCCAGAGCTCTCCTCTCTCTATGGTCAAACTCTCTATCTCAGGAAGGGGAACGGTCCTAACCATATTCGCCAGGAACTTGTCGAGAAGATGGATAACAGGAGTTTGATACTTCTCGGCGAGGTTGAAAGCTTTCACCGCGTCCCTGAAAGCTTCATGATGGTCCCCGGAAGCAAGTACGATCCGGGGAGAACTGCCGTGAGAGGATTGAAGCGCGGTCATAAGATCGTCCTGGCTGCCTCTCGTCGGTAAACCCGTACTGGGTCCACCTCTTTGATAGTAGGTTATAACCATAGGAACCTCGTTTATCCCCGCCCAGCCCAAACCCTCGGTCATCAGATCGAAACCGGGTCCGCTGGTGGCCGTGGCGCTTCTAGTGCCTGTCAGCGCAGCGCCTATACAGGACGTCACGGCAGCCAATTCGTCCTCTGTTTGAACCACGAGGACGTTCTCCTCACCCGCGTGTTTTTCGATGAATAAACTTTCATCCGCGGCTGGCGTTATAGGATAATAGCTTTGAAACCCCAGGCCGGCGGTCATCTTACCCATGCCGGTGATCTCGTTGCCGTTCACCATCAGGAGTTGATCTTCGTCGAGACCTAATTTTTCCATCTTCAGCGGGGAACCGTGTTCTTCCTTCACCATATCAGTTACGTCTCCCACGAGGAACATATTCTGTTCCGCGATCTTTTCTTTCCCTTCGAACTTTTTTTCGATGCCTTTTTCGATCGAATTTTTTTCTAAATCCATCAGGCCGGATACGGCCCCGATAAGGATGGAACTCACGTAGCGTGAGGCCTGCGAGCTGGACATCTCGTATTTCTCCTGCAGTTCTTTGAGTATAGAAGGAAAATCTAGTTCGACAGCTTCGACGTCCTTTTCTTCCTCTAGATGGTCCAGGATAGATGATACCGTACCTTCGACTCCCAATTCGTCGAACCTGTCCTCGAGCCGTTCTCTCAGCGGGTCTTCCAGGCTTTTTATCTCATCCTGAGTTTTGTCATCGACGGAAGAGTCGTAAATGATGTATCCTTCTTCTCTAACATCTTCGAAGTGAGTGAAGACAGTCTCGGCGTCCATGCATCCTAAAATATCGATACTAGACTCGAGTGATCTAGGTATCTCGGTAGAGGAAACCTTCGCATGAACGTAGCTGTGGCGGCCTTTTATATTCGAATAGTACTCTCTATCCGCGAGGATACCCAGACCGGAAGAAGCGAAAGCGCTGCTCAATATCTGAACTGTTGTCTCAAGACCGGCTCCCTGTGCGCCTCCCAGTATCATATCTATTTCATCGTTCATGATACCACTCAATCCGCCGCGGGACTGTCTTTTGAAGCGACTTCATCAGAAAAGCGCTTCTCCACCAGTCTGCCCTTTTTGTGTTCTTCCAACTCCTCCAATGAAAATATCGGCTCATCACACGTTAAACAATAGATCCACCCTTTTTCCTCCAGAATCTCTTTCAACTTCTCTCTATCTATCTCTTTTTGATCGGGACATACCTCTTTTTTCGTGATGGTCTTATCCTGGTTTTGACACATCCCTATGAAATCATAAGAATCGTGCTTCACAAAATAATCACACTCATCGCAGCCTTTTTCTCCCAACGTCAACACCTCTCTTTCGAAGATAATGGTAACAATGTATATAAATATTCACAAGGTCATATCACACCCTAATCTTTTTATTCAAATATGTCTCTTATCTATGAGAAGGGTGAAGATAAGATGGAAGACTCAGAGATGTTTGAACACGACGTAATAATAATAGGTGGAGGATTATCCGGGCTGAGAGCTGCACTGGCAGCCGGAAAGAAGGGAGCGGACGTTGCCGTTCTATCCAAGGTGCATCCGCTGCGCTCTCACAGTGTCGCGGCTCAAGGAGGGATAAATGCTTCTCTGGGAAATGTTCCAGAGGCTGAAGATGATACTTGGGAAGATCACGCATTCGATACGGTAAAAGGTTCGGATTACCTGGCGGACCAGGACGCCGTGGAAGTGATGTGCAAAGAGGCGCCCGACGTCGTATTAGAATTGGAACACATGGGAACCGTGTTTTCCAGGCTTGAAGACGGGAAGATAGCCCAGCGCCCGTTCGGAGGCGCCGGCGTTCCAAGGACGTGTTACGCCGCTGATAGAACAGGTCACAACCTTTTGAACACATTGTTCGAGCAGACCGTTGCAGCAAATCTCGATTTTTACAACGAGTATTTCGTCACTTCGCTGGTCGTAGAGGAGCAAAAAGTCCAAGGCTGTACAGCATGGGATATAGAAGAAGGAAAAATGGTCGGTTTTGCTTCGAACGTGGTCGTCCTAGCCACGGGAGGTTATGGACGTATCTATAACAGGTCTACGAACGCTCTCATAAATACCGGCGACGGCGCTCATCTAGCTTACGAGGTTGATGTTCCATTAAAAGATATGGAGTTCATACAGTTCCACCCGACCACGTTATACGGTTCAAATATATTGATAACAGAGGGCGCGAGAGGCGAAGGCGGCTACCTGAAGAACGAAGACGGAGAAAGGTTCATGAAGGATTACGCCCCCGAGGCGATGGAATTGGCCCCCAGGGATATAGTGGCCAGAGCTATAA
>JAGXLI010000085.1 GCA_018334755.1 Thermoplasmatota archaeon | reverse complement strand
CCTCTAGAGATGAGAAACCTCCTTGATATAATCTCTCCGCAACGGAAGAACCTATACCCTTGATCACCATGAACTCGCCCAATATCTCGTCTTTGTCTCTTTCTTCGGCCTCTCCAGTCTCCTCAAGAGTCTCCTCTTCCGGCATCTCCTCTTCTAGTTCTTCGGCCTCTCTAGTCTCCTCAATAGTTTCCTCTTCCGGCATCTCCTCTTCTGGTTCTTCGGTCTCTTCAGTTTCCTCAATGGTTTCTTCTTCCGGGATCTCCTCTTCGATCTCTTCTTCAGTCTCTTCTGGTTCTCCGGTCTCTTCAGTTTCCTCAATAGTTTCTTCTTCTGGCATCTCCTCTTCGATCTCTTCTTCCTCTTCGGGGTGCGAAACCTCCTCCATCATCGAGGCGAGCGACGTATCTTCGCTCAACTCTTCGGCTTCTTCTTCGATCTCCTGTTTCTCCTCTTCTTCCAGTTCTGAACTCAATTTTTCATCTAGTCGGTCTTGGCAGTCTGTGAGTACTTCTTTAGCTTCCTCCTGTTTCCCTTCTTTGTAGAGGGAAGCCCCTTCGCTGAGGAGGTCTCTTTCTTTCTTTATATCTATATTCTTTTCGCGGGCCGACTTAACAAGGCCCCTAACCTCATTGATATTTTTCTCTACGGATTCTATGATGGATCGATCTTCTTCTACTTCTTCGGCCTCTTCAGTTTCCCCTCTCACTATTACCGGAGGAAAGGCAGGTTTTTCCGTCAGCATCTCCTCGATGCTCTTCTTCAGTTGTTCTCTTGAACGAGGGAGAACGGACTCGGTGATCTTTATACCCTTAGATGCATCGAAATTGCCGGAATAGCGAAGACTTCCTTCGACTATGACCTCTTCTCCAAGGTCTACATCGCCCAATGCAAATATATCGGCGACCTCACAACCTCTATCGATGGTCATCTGGTTGTCTGCTCTTATCTGACCCGCTTTGACACTTTCGGCCAGACGGACATCTTCACCTTTGATGAGCCCTCCGATCTCACTTGCATTACCGATCTTGACCGCACCTTTCTCTGAGATGATGTCCCCTTTGACATCGTTTCCATGTCCAAGAACTATATCTTTTTCGGACTTGAGGGAGCCGAGGACTTTCACGTTATCCTCTACCTGGATCATATCGTCGGACTCTATATCGCCTCTTATTTCGGCATTAGACGGAAGGTTGAAACCTATCTTCCCCCCTTCTTCCTTGTATTTCTCTAGCTCTCTCAATAACCGTTTATTTTCCTCCTTGAGTTCGTCCACTTTCTTTTCGAGCTCCCTCTTATTTTCTTTCAATTCTTCGACTCTATCTTCCAAACGGTTGTTTTCTAATATCATCTCTTCGTTTTCTTCTCTTAATTCCTTGTTCTCTTCTTGAAGTTCGTTAACCAATTCCGTATCTTCAGGAGCCGCCTCTGGGGTCTCCTGCTCCTGCTTCAATCTATATTTTAGTTCCTCTATCTTATCTTCTTTATCCTTTATCTCTATCTGTTTTTCGTTGAGGATCTTCTCTTTCTCTTTTTGACACATGTTAAGTTTTTTTCTTAAATATTGGACCTTCTTCTTCAGTTTATCCTGGCCCTTAGATCTTTTGGGCTGAGGAGCTTGAGGCTCTTGTCCGCTCTTTTCTCCTTTCCTATTCATATCTCTCGCCTGCTGTCTTAATTCAATTATTCTCTATTTATGTTTTTTGTGCAGTTATGGCGCTTTCATCTCACTTTTTGCGGGAAGAGCAGCATTTCTTTCTCTAGGTTATCGGGTATAATGAAGGATTGGTTATTAGATGGCAAATTTTATTTACCCTAAGTTACAATTTGGTTAAAAGAGGTTTGAAAATTACTAAAAAACTAAAGATGGAGGAATAATATGAAAAACATAAGAAGGCAAGATGATGAGGAAAGCGGAGCGATCGGTATAGGCACATTGATCGTCTTCATCGGACTGATCCTTGTAGCTGCGATAGCTTCCGCTGTGATAGTTGGTGTTATGGGCGACCTTCAGCAGACGGCAAAAAGAACCGGTCAAGAAACACAGGAGAACGTAGCTCCGCCCGTCCAGGTAGAACACGCCGAAGCTGAAGTAGATGCTGCTCCGTCCCCATCAGAAACACAGACGCTAAGGGTTTACCTGACTGCGGTCGAGGGTTCTACGGGATACAACCTTACGAACCTGGTCGTGATGACCGAAGGCGAAGATGGGGCTAGTGGAGAAGGATTCAGTCTTAGATATACCTATGACGGTACAGGTGACACCGTTGACGGGGCTTATGATATCTTACAAGTTACAGACTCCACGGCTGGTAATTATCTATATTCCGGAGAGGTCGCCGCTCTGAACATAACCAGCCCCTATCCGATGACCCCTGATTCGGACCTCACCATAAAATTCATGTCGTCCGAAGGTGCCACGTCGGAGATATTCAGGACGGTCACCCAGAGCCAATATCCGAGTTCTGGTTGGTTCGAGTTAAGGTAATAAAAGGGGCTCAATAAAAACAAATTAAAACCTCTCTTTCTTCTTTTTATTTTTGTATCTAAAATACACGGTGTTCCGGATGCCCAAAGGTAAAAGTGAATCTAAGGACGAAGGAAAAAAAGGGAAGTCCGATTCCGACGCTGAAGAAGAAAGTTTAAAATCTATAGGCCAGGAAGATTGGACCTTCGACGGTAAGAAGGGTTATGAAAAGCCGAGTCACAGCGGGCCAGATGTCAAAACCATGCGCAAGAAAGAAGAAGTAGACGAGATAACTAGTGAAAGAAAAGAGGGTATGGTGGACGAGATAACCGGGGATAAATACAGGTCCGACAGGATACAGGAACAGACAATCGAAGGAAAAGAAAGAGTTCCGCCCCCTCCTTCCGAGCCGGAAGAGACAGGATCTCAAGAGGAAGAACCGATAGAGGAGAAAGAGATAGAGAGATATGAGATAAAACACGGCATGCCAGATGTGGCTGGAAAGACAGCTGAAAGAAGGAGTCGATCTAAGATGGATGAAGAGATACCACGCGGAGATGAGAAAAGACCTGCAGATCCGGTAAATTCTAGATTGGTCAAAGATCTGAAGGAAGAAGTCAGTGAGCTATCTGAGAAGGTCGATGGTTTTTCGGAAGAATTGAACGATATAGAAGAGGAGATATCTCTTTTGACCTCCCGGATGGATAGATTGGAAAAACGGGAAGTGAATCATGAAAAAGTGGAGGAAAAATTGAAAGAATTGTCTGCTCTTTATGACCTCCTTTCAACGGATGTGAGTCCATTCATGGATCTAGATTATCTCGGGCAGGAGAAGGAAGAGGATGAAGAAGATGAAGCCCCAGAGCCAACTCCTGAAGAAAAAAGAGAGAAAGAACTGAAGGAAGAGCAAGCCAAATTGGAAGACTACGACATGGAAGCCATGATAGATTGGATCGATTTTCTGTACAAAAAGACCGGAGGTAACTTAGAGGACGCTCTAGATTATTACAAAGAATTGGGGTGGATAGGAGATCCACTGAAAGAAAACATCCTATCTTATTCAGAGGGTATCAAGACCGATATTCCGGAAGATGAAGACAAGATAATAGGTGAAGACGGCAGCGTAGAGAAAGGAGAAGGTGACTGGAAACTTTCACCGCAGGATCACAAGGAATCTCTTCGGTATATTCAAGCTATCAAAAATGATCAGGGAGGGTTAGAAGAGACCGAGTCAGGCTCTGAATCCGGAAGAGGTGAAGAGAGAAGAGGTGAAGAGTAGAGATGGGCTTGAGCGTTTCAGCCGCAGCGGGGATCGTATTGATCGGAGTCATCCTTATATTTGGCACTCTTTATCCCGCGATACAGAGCTCGGAAGATATGAAGAACGAGGCGAAGAGAGAATGGTTCGATAGACGGGATAAAGAACAGCGGTCGGATATGAACGTCTCGAGCGTAAATTATACGGAAAGCCAGGACCGAGTAAATATAACATTAGAAAATACTGGAGATACGACTTTACACATCGGGGAGATAGAAGTCCTCTTGAACGGGACCTGCAGTAGTGAAAAGATCTCGCGCTGGATCGTCGACGGTTCCATCACGAACACCGACCTATGGAACCCAGGTCAAGATCTCAAACTCATCCTTGAAGACATACATGTGAAGAACGTGCGGCGTGTCGCGGTCGTCAACGAGTTCGGCACGTCAGTTTATCACACAACGGGGTCCTGATAGATATGGCGGGTAGAAGCGCTACCGAGATGATCTGGTTCGCCGTATCCGTCATCGTAACGATATCTCTTGTAGGTGTTTTCATAGGCATAGCTTACAATTATTCGGATACCATACAGGATAATGCTAGGGGAGAGGCGGCCAATTATCAGGTAGAGGCGGAGATCATCAACGATCCCGCTGAGGTCCCCTATAATGAAACTGAAAATAATCTTACATTCTATGTGAAGAACACCGGAAAGTACCGTATAGATATGTCTCAGATAGTGATCGGTTTGGACGGAAAGCCCCATAACGTGAATGGAAGCGCAGTAGATATATTGGGGAACAAAACAAGATGGACGGCAGGTACCGTAGCGAAGATAAACGTCTCGGCCCCTTCATTCGAAACTGGAGAGGATCATTATGTCTGGATAGAGGTACAGGGCCTCTTTGAAGGTGATCGGATGGGTAGCGCCAGGGACTCGTTCGAATTCTATCTATAAAAAGGTGAATGATATGGCTCCTAAAAGTGATCTGACATATTACGACTTCGCCCTCGAGAGGGATACTCTAGCTACAGCTCTGGGCGGCGGTATACCAAAGGGTTCTATGGTCCTTATAACTGGAAAATTTGGAAGCGGTAAAAGCGTGGTAACTCAAAGGTTCACCTATGGTTTTCTTAAGAACGGGCATACCGCGACATATGTCTCCTCCGAAACGAATACGAAGCCGTTCATCAACCAGATGAATTCTTTAGATTATCCTATCCGGGACGAGATCTATAACCAGCAGTTGAAATTCGTCCCCGTAGATCCGCTGGTCGGCAAATCCTGTTCTAGAGAGGAAGCGCTATCAAGATTGATAGACGGAAACGGGTTGTATGATAGACATGTAACTTTCATCGATACGTTATCGGCGCTCATCGAGGACAATGAAGTAGAGAGTTTATCTTTAGACACTCTTTCCTTCTTTCAGGAAGTGTGCAGCAAGGGTAAGACCTTATTTTTAACGCTCGATCCAGACGAAGTTGATAAGGAAGTGATGACCCCGTACAAATCTGCGGCGGATATATACCTTCAGTTGAGCAGTCGGACCGTCGGTGGAGACACCGAGAGGACCATCAATGTTAGAAGGTTCACAGCCGCTAGCGGTCGGATGAAGGACGTCATCAAGTTCAGGATCGAACCTAATGCCGGGTTCGTGGTGGATATAACCCAAGTGACCTGACCCCCTATAATAGAGATGATAAAAAAAAGATTCTAGATCGGATGTGATATCGATGCCGTCGAAACTACAAGAGGCTTT
>JAGXLI010000042.1 GCA_018334755.1 Thermoplasmatota archaeon | reverse complement strand
ACCTGTCCCATTCACCCATTACGTGCCAGATGGCGAGACCTATGCCCGCCCATGAAAGGAAGAAAGTGACGATACCTCCAGCCAGGACCAACCTGCTGAACTGCGGAGCCTGGGCTTCTGCGATCGTGGAGTACAATTTGTTCTCGATGAAGTACTGGCCCGCCGCACTTTGGATAACATTAGGTCCGAGAGTGAAAAAGAGTACGCCGGCGATGGCGAGGATAGAATAGCTCAAGACCCAGGGAAGATCTCTAGTGACGGTAAAATATACTCCGACTCCAAAGGCTCCAAGAAAGATAACTAAAGGTATCTGATAATACCTTCCCAGCGACCCCTGAAATATATTTAGTTTTGTGAGGATTCCATTCCTGCCATACCAAGGGAGGATCACCAAGAAGGCGATCATCATCATTATGAAGATAGCTACCGTTATACCGAGGGAATCCTGTTCTCTAAATTTATCGATGATAAGCTGAATCAAGAAGTATACCAAAATGATAACTACCGCGTAGGCGTAACCTTTCCATGTCAGAGCTACTGTTCCGATAGCCATGCCTGTCATAGCGGCGTACAGAAGTGCCCTTTTATTGCTCCCAAAAAATTCCGATAATCCTTTCTTTATCTTATTAAGCTTAGCCCAGTTTGAGACCCATTTCCTGTCTCCCGAGAGTTCCTCTAGAGAGCGCATGAAGAAGAAGAAAGCCGTTACGACCAGAAATAATGACAGAGCGTCGTGGTTAGTGTTTGTGATGACCCCTCTTTCTAGGTGTCCGGCACTGATAGCCAATAGGAAGGCTCCAGCTATGCCTGCCTTTTTTCCAAAGGTCTCTTTTCCGATCAGATATACCGGGAAGATGGTCAAAGCCCCCCAAAATCCGGATGAAAGGATGAAAGATAACTGTACACCTTTATCGAGGTTGCCGACGAAGGGCGCCAGCAGATGTCCACCTAATACGATGGACCACTGGTAAAGTGGAGGCCGTACATTTGGTTTTCCTGGAAGAGGATAACCTCTTAACGGATCAGTACCTAGGTGTTCCTTATTTTGTAATATATAATTGATAATCCTAGCGTTATAGTGAGAGTCGGAACCCCCACCTAGAAGGTATGGAGTTCCAAATTTTGTGGCGATGTCATACGCAAAATAGGCACGGATGGTCAGTGCGATTATGAATATGCCTATCAGGCAGACTATCGTGTCCCAGTTCCTTTCCATCCATCTCAACTTGGATGAATGTTTTTCTTTTTCTCCTGTAAGTTTACCAAACCAGCTAGAACTCATTACATTTCACCTGTTTAAGGATGAGATATCAGACAGCAAAGCCATATGAAAGGCAAGTGAATACGGCTATAATAATTCCCCCTATTTATAGGTTTTTCAAACTTCACCGAGAGAAGATATCTTCTGGATTTGATAAAACGCAACAACTATATTAGGTTCCCACGGTTTTTCATAGGTTCCTTTATTGGCCGAAAGACCCATCTAGAATAGCAGACGGGGAAAAACTATAAATAGTAATATGTATAATAGTACTAACGTACAAAGGAGTAAAAGATTGAGCAGCTCATGATAGTCACCCTCCCTCCCTATTTTTTTAGTAGGGAGGTCGAGGGCATCATTCCTTCATGATAACCTCCCCCCTTCCCTCCCTCTTTAATTTTTTGATTTCTTCGGTAAGTAAAAATAATATACACACCTGTCATTATGACCTTGATTTTCTTTGACACATCATTCTAATAAAGTAGGGTAAGGTTTATAACTAAATGGTATATTATGAGGGGCGGTGAATTAGAATGAAGCCAGGCCAAATGGGTTACGATCGAGGTATCACGGTCTTCTCGCCGGACGGTCGCCTCTTCCAGGTAGAGTATGCAAGAGAAGCGGTGAGCAGGGGGACGACGACTGTCGGCATCAAAGTGAAAGACGGTGTAGCGTTGGTCGTAGATAAGGACGTACCGAACAAGTTAGTCGAGCCACAATCTATCGAGAAGATCTACAAGATAGATAAGAAGATAGGGATAGCTACTTCAGGTTTAGTTGCAGACTCCCGTATATTGGTTGATCACGCTAGGGTTTCGGCTCAAGTTAATAGAGTGTCTTACAATGAAAGGATAAACGTAAGGAGCTTGGTGAAGAAGATATGTGATTATAAGCAGACTTATACTCAATACGGAGGTGTACGCCCCTTCGGTACGGCTCTTTTAGTCGCCGGGACCGACGAGGAAGGCACACATCTCTATGAAACCGATCCAAGCGGGGCAAACATGGCTTATAAAGCAGTGAGCATCGGGAGTAACAGGGACGAAGTCCAAGAAGTTTTCTCGCAGGAGTACGAAGAAGATTTGACCCTGGATGAGGGAATAGAACTCTCCCTTAAAGGCCTAAAAAGGGCTAGAGAGGAGGGCCTAGAAAGTAGATCCTTGGACATAGGTATAATCACAGAGGATGAGGATTTCAGAAAGCTCAGCATAGATGAAATCGAGGAGTACCTTTCCTCGGTATAAGCAGGAGGAAAAGGCTTGGGTAAGAAAGATTATCAGAAAGAGCACACAAAAACCCTTCTCGACGAACATGTCATCGGAAGGATGGATTCCCACGGTGAGAGATTTGAGGTCATAATCCAGCCGGACACGGTCGAGGAATTCAGGAGTGGCGAGGAAATCGATCTGCTCGAGAATATGCCGGTTGAAAAGGTGTTCAGTGATGCCCATAAGGGTGAAGAAGCCCCTAACCATCTTGTAGAAAAAGTTTTTGAAACCAATGAAATCGAAGAGATAGCCGAAAGCATATTAAAAGAGGGTGAAGTCCAGATTACTACTGAGCAGAGGAATAAAAGACAGAAGCAGAAAAGAAAAGAGATAGTGAATCGGATAGCTCAGAATTCTTACAATCCACAAACGGATGCACCTCATCCGCCCCAGCGGATCGAAAATGCCATGTCCGAAGCGGAGATCCATATAGATCCTTTCCAGCCTGTGAGTAAGCAGATGGATCAGGTGGTAGATGAGATAAGAGAACTGCTCCCGTTGAGCTTCGAGAAAAAAAGCTTCGCTATCACTGTAAGAGGCGATATGCAGGGAAAGATATATGGTCTGTTAAAGAATTTGGGCAGTATAAAGGATGAGGAATGGCTGAATGATGGTAGATGGCAGGGGGTTTTGAAAATCCCGGCGGGAAAACAAGATGAGATGTTCGAAAAGATCAATAAAGTTACTAAAGGGGAAGCTGAAATTGAGGAGTTAGACCGATAAGTATAATATATGATTTTCATTGACGAGGTGTTTAATGATGAGTGAAAGAGAAACGGAAAGAGAACTCCTTTTACCCGGGGACGAGATCGAAGAAACAGGCGTAAAACCGGGAGAAGGGACGTTCAAGAAGAACGGAAAGATCTATGCGGCAAAATTAGGAGTAAAGACTGTCAGAGATGGTTATGTAAACGTGGCTGCCCAGAGCGGAAGGTATGATCCCAGCGAAGGAGATAAAGTGATCGGGACGGTAACCGACATAGACCCTTCCTATTGGACAGTAGATGTCAACGCACCATTTCCAGCGGTCCTTCACGTGAACGATGTACCCTGGAGAGTGGATTACGGTGACACGAGCAGTTACATAGAAGTCGGTGACGCATTACTCCTAAGGATCACGGATGTCGATGAGCAGAACAAGATGCAGATAAGCATAGACGAAGAGGGTCTGAGAAAACTCGAAGGCGGGCAGATAATCGAGATCGCCCCTTCACAAGTCCCGAGGATAATCGGGAGAGGCGGCTCCATGATCTCTATGCTGAAAAAGTACACCGGCTGTAAGATCTTCGTCGGTCAGAACGGAAGGATATGGATAGATGGAGATCTGGAAGGACAATATCTGGTGATCAAAGCTATAGAGATGATTGAAGAGAACGCACAGGCCTTGGGACTGACAGATGCGGTCGAGAATTTCCTCAAAGAAGAGACAGGGAAGGAGTTCGATGATTGATAATTTTAGTTTCAATAGATGTCACATTTGGAGGTAAGAAATATGGGAAGTAATAAAGACATAGATCTGATTGAAGATGGAAAGAGATTAGATGGAAGAGATTTTGATGAATTGAGAGAGATAAGTATAGATGCAGGTGTCCTTAAGAGGGCAGATGGATCGGCTTATCTAGAATGGGGCAAGAACAAGATCATGGCTGCGGTATACGGTCCGAGGGAGATGCATCCTCGGCATGCCCAGGAGACGACGAAAGCCGTGGTCAGAGCAAGATACAACATGGCGGCCTTTTCCGTCCCGGACAGGAAGAGACCGGGCCCTGATAGGAGATCCACCGAGATAAGCAAACTTGTATCTGAAGCTTTAGAGAAAGTCGTGTTCACAGAAAACTATCCCCGTTCGGTCATCGATGTTTTCATAGAGGTATTACAGGCAAGCGCGGGGACAAGATGCGGTGGTTTAACAGCTGCATCAGTGGCCTTAGCGGATGCAGGTATACCGATGTCCGACATGGTCGCTTCCTGTGCTTCAGGCAAGATAGAAGGAGAAGTGGTCCTTGACCTCGGTAAGAACGAAGACAACTATGGTCAGGCGGATGTACCTGTAGGATATATACCCCGCTCGGATGAACTCTGTCTTCTCCAGATGGACGGAAACCTGACACAGGAAGAATACGAGAAAGCCATGGAGATGTCCATAGATGCATGCAAAGATATACATGAGATCCAAAGAGGAGCACTCAGGGAGAGATATTCTACCGAGCTCCAAGAGGAAGAGATCACAAAAGCAAGCGAGGGGGTGGAATAGATGAAAGAGATGTTGTCCAAGATAACTGAAGATTACCTCTACCGGTTGATCAAGGAAGAGAAGCGTATAGACGATAGAGACATGTTCGAATACAGAGATATGGAGATGGAAGTGGGCCAAATTGAACCGGCCGAAGGTTCCGCTAGAGTGAAGTTAGGCGACACAGATGTGATCGTCGGAACAAAGATGGAAGTCGGAGATCCGTATCCCGATACACCGGAGAGCGGAGTTTTGACCACTGCTGCTGAACTGATCCCTATGGCTTCTCCAGAATACGAGTCAGGTCCACCCGGAGAGGATGCTACGGAACTCGCTAGAGTCGTCGATCGAGGGATACGAGAAGGAGATGCCGTGGATACCACGGAACTCTGTATAGAGAAAGGTGAAAAGGTATGGGTCATGTTCATAGATATCCATGTCTTGGATTTCGACGGCAATCTTCTAGATGCCGCCGGTATAGGAGCTATGGCTGCACTGATCGATACTGAAGTTCCCGCCTCTGATTTCGAAGAAGCTGAAAAAGAAGAGGATTACTCCCTACCTATCGAGCACACGGTCGTTCCGGTAACGTTTACAAAGATAAAGGATCAGCTCATTTTGGATTCCCGACTGGAAGAAGAGAAGATCGCCGATGCAAGATTGACGATTTCTTTGAACGAGGAGAACGAAATAGTGGCGATGCAGAAGGGCCTGAGAGGGGTATTCGATTACGAGAGTACTAAGGAATGTATAAATAAAGCCAAAGAGATAACAAGTGAAACTAGAGAAAAAGTACTGAATGCATGCGATCGGGAAAATCTTTAAATACAACTCATGTAAAATCCATTTATCCTTGAAAAAAAGATGGGGTAATAAGATGTCTAAAAAGAAGAAAGTCAGCAGCACAGGAAGGTTCGGCTCTCGGTACGGAGTCAAAGTAAGAGATTCGATGAAAGAGATCGAGGAAGCCAAGAGAGAAGAGTATGAATGCCCCCGATGTAACCATGAGCAGGTCGAGAGAGAAAGTACCGGTATATGGGCCTGTGGTAGATGCGGATTAAAGTTCGCTGGAGGGGCCTACAAACCCCAGTTAGGGAAGAAGATCAAAAGGGTCATCGAAGAGGAGGAATAAGATGTTCAGATGTTATATCTGCAACGAGAGAGTAACCACCGATATGGATACTATCGGCATCCAATGTGAAAACTGCGGAGGCCGGGTATTCTATAAAGAGAGACCCAACGTCAAGAAAGAGCTCAAGGCAAGATAGGGATGAAGAGTGCTGATCTTGTCTTTTCAGGACTCCAGTCCGAGAAGGCTCTTGAGGCTTTGATCCCCGAATCCGAAGAAGGCATGAGAAGGGTCGAAGTAGATATCTCCTTTGACCCGCCAAGGATAAGGATAGTTGCCGAGGACACGAGGGCGTTAAGAGCGGCCTTAAATTCGTACCTGAGATGGTTCAAGATCTCAGATGAAGTCACGACCAAATATGATCACTAGCTGAAAAGATAAAAGATAAGGAGGAAAAAAAATGTCTATGTCGCAGGAAGATATACAGAACGAAATCGCGAAAGCTCAACAGCTTCAACAGCAACTACAGATGGTATCCGGACAGAAACAGGAATTGGAGCAGAAGACCGATGACTTGGAGAGGGCGTTAGAAGAAGTTGAAAAGTTAGACGAGGACACCCCTCTCTACCAAGAGATCGGTGATATACTTGTCCAAGTCGAGGACAAAGAAGAGATGCTCGATGAGCTGAAGGAGGAAAAAGAATCCGCTGACGTGAGGTTGAAGTCTTTGAAGAGCAAAGAAGAGAAACTTCAGAACCAGTTCCAGGAGTTACAGGAAGAACTGAGTTCACAGTTGGGCGGTATGCAGCAGGGACCTCCCGGCGGAGCATAGATGGAGATCGATAAGGGCAAAACAAGCCTGTTTTTGATCCATCAACACGCGGATCCAGACGCCATCGGTAGTTCGTACTACTTTTCGAAAAACTATGGTGGGGACGTTGCGTCTCCAACATCTCCGAGCAAGTCTGGACAAAAACTTTTATCCTTTCTGGATTTTACTTTGAATCATGAGGTGGATTTTGAGATATACGATCAAGTTATCATATTGGATACACCTCATCCCGATCAACTGAAGCCGTTAGATACACCACTTGAAAAAACTTCGATCATCGATCATCATCCCTCTAACTCTTGGGATCGCGACGTTCATTTTGAAGACAGGACGTCATGCTCGGAGATCGTTTATGATCTGATAGAGCCTGAAGATCTCACCAGGAAGGAGGGTGTCGCACTGGCTAGTGGTATCCTTAGTGATTCGTCCTCTCTTCAACGCGGTGATTTCAAAACTTTTCTTACTCTAGGGAAGATACTGAAGAAAGCCGATATCGATCTTCAGGATGTGAAAAATATTCTGTTTGAACCCAGGTCTCATTCGGAGAAGATCGCTAGATTGAAAGGAACTGAAAGGTCTTCATTCGAGGAGACTGAAGGTTTCATCATCGCCCACACCGAGATCGGCGCTTTTGAAGGATCAGTCGCATCTTACCTGTTAGAAGGAGGTGCAGATATAGCTTTAGCTGTGAATCGCTCGGGGAACAACGATGATCTGAGGATATCTGGGAGAGCGGTAGATGAAGTGACGGAGAGAGGGGTTGACATAGGAAAGATATTCAAGGATATCTCTAAAGACAAGAAAGACATGCATGGAGGCGGACATCCGGGTGCGGCGGTATTGAATGTTTCTTCCATCTCTAAAGAAGAGCGATCTTATCTCGATCTCTGTATGAACGAGATAGTCTCTTCGATAAAAGAGAAAGGTCTGGACAGACCAAAGGATTGAATTTTGAGTTTATTTTTCTGGATATGCTTTTTTGACCAGGTCCTCTTTTCCTTCAAATCTCTCTCTGATCGGTTTCAATATGTCTATCAATTCTTCGGCGACTGCGCCTTTAAGATCCTGTGGATGGACTTCTTCCGATAGGTAATCATCTTCCAGTTCCTCGTAATCTTTGTAGATTAGGTCGCCACCCCATTTATCTGGGCGCTCGATGACCAGTTTTTTGTTTTTAGACTGTAAGACAGGCATGATCAGCCTCTCTAGATGTTCCAAAATTCCGTTGTCTTCCTTTTCTCCCTGTGGACAATACGCGTCCATGACTTTTTCCTCAATGGTCTCGGGATCGTCCAATAGATCGATCTTGGAACCCTTTTCAGATGCGCTCATCTTCCCGCCGGTCAGACCCGTCAGAAGCGGTGCGAAGACACATATTGGCTTTTCGTAACCAAGATCTGGAAGGATCTCTCTAGAGAGCATATAGATACCTCTCTGGTCGATACCCCCGTAGGCTACGTCCGCTTCCAAAGCCGAGACGTCCTGCGTCTGAAGAAGAGGATAGATGAAACCTCCGAGTTTAGGATTATCGCCGTATCTGACGACCTCCGCGGCCGCTCTCCTGCTCCTGTTAAGTGTCGTGTCGGCGGCCATCCTCAATACGTCCAATATGTAATTTTGATCCAGTTCGAACTCGCTCCCCTGAACAAAGTGCAGATCTTTCCAATCTACACCCGTAGCGTCCATCATGCCTTTTATACACTCTTCATAATATTTGCTTCTAGCATCCAACAGGTCGAATGGACTTTTGAGATCATCCAGATGGGCGTGCAGATCCGCTAAAAGAACAGTGAACTCAAAGTCCGCTCTCAAAAAGTCGGCTATCTTTCGATGGGTTATGAAGTGACCGGTATGCATCCTTCCGGTGGGCGCGTCGCCGATGTAAGCTGTTGGTTTATCTTTTTCTTCAAGGAGTTCTTCCAACTCCTCCTCGGTCACTATCTCCTCCATATTCTTCTTTATCAGGTCAGCTCGCTCTTCTGAATCCATCATGGAGAAAATCAATAGATGGCTATATGTAAATTTTTGGTTTCTGAACGTCTTAAGTATTGAATCTCTTAAAATGTTCTCGATATGGCTTCAGCTTGTCTCTAAAAAATCAAAAAATAATAGGAAAGGGGGGTGGGAGGGTGTTATCGTGATATATGACTTCTCTCTTATGACATAACCATAAAAGGCCCTCTAATATATATATTTTTGCATCTCCATTGCCGATTTATTGCCTATAGGAAAATTCCAAAATAATTATATGTCAACCTTTACTCTCTCCTATCCATGACTTTCGAGATAAGGGTAACGGATCATAAACCCATGGTCACAAACGATCTAGAGGAGATGCTGGAGAGTTTTTTGCTGGACATCGGTTATCTATCGGGCAGGAAAAAAGAAGAGGAGCTGTATGACAGCGTCCCGTTCCGGTTATGGACCGAATGTTTTTTGGAAAAGCCCGAAAAATTCAGAACGATAGATGAGTTGACCACCATGCTTGATACTACGAAACCGACGATATATAGACATCTAAACAAATTGAAAGCGCTGCAGTTGGTGGAAGAGAAGGAGATGACTCTTGAAGATGATGGAGAGGTGGTCAAGAAGGGCTACAGGTTAAGACAGGGAAACCTTTTGAAGGCGTGGCATATAACCGAACTCAACATCGAGTCCAATCTGAAGAGGTATAAAGAGACCGTCGAGAAGATAAACTCGCTCTCCTCAGGAAAAAATATTATAACTAAACACACATGTCCAAACTGCGGGGAAAAGATAAAAAAGATCGATGAATCTAAAAAAGGTGATTAGATATGGGAAATGAAAAGGAGACTCAACTCACGAATGGTTCTCACTATCTTGTAACCTCGCTTTCAACGAGAGATGAGACTATCAAAACTAGAGGTTATTTTAAGGGGTATACGCAGCTGGGCAAACACCGAGCACTTACCATAGAGTTAGATGACACTCATGAAGACGCCGGGGAGATCAGAATCATACCCTGTCATGTTGTGGCCTCGATAGATATCATCGATCAAGCAGAACCAGAAGAAGAAAAAAAGAAAGAGACCGGCTCTTACTTCGGATGATGGAGGTTTAAATATATGCCTATCGAGATGGATGGAGATTCCTTAGAGGGAAAGATAATAAAGCTCCTGATGGAAGGCCGACCTTTGACGCTATCGGATGTAGCGGATGAACTCAAGATATCTGAATCCAAAATTGAAAGAGTTGTCAAGGGTTTGGCCTCTAGAGGAATAATCGAGATAGAGGAACTGCCGGATAAGAAGTATCTCCGCCTCCTAAGGTCAGATATAAAGTTCCACGGAGTCAACCCTTCTCAGGAGAAGGCCATCAAGAAGAAAAAGAGGGATAAGGAAGAAGAAGAGAAGGGTTCTGAGAAGAGCAGAGAGATGATGTACCGGTAGAAAAGAAATCTTTGCATAAAAGCGCATAACTGTTTTATAACGCTCCTTGTTTACGCCCTAATGATCCGAGGTATTGAATATGAAACTTCAGGAGTATCAAGCGGCGGAGATCTTTGAGGATTATGGTATCCCAGTTGCTGACAGTTATCTTATCGAAAGTCCGGAAGAGATAAAGGAAGTTGAAAGACCGATCGTTTTGAAATCTCAGGTTAGGGTCGGGAAAAGGGGAAAAGCTGGAGGCATCCTTTTCGCCGAAGATCGTGATGAAGCGGTAGAAAAAGCTACGGAGCTTTTCGATAAAGAGATCAGGGGTCTGGAAGTGGAAAAGATACTTATCGCAGAGAAGGCCGAGATAGAAACTGAATATTATGTAGGTCTAGTGATGGATCGGGAAAGGAAAAGACCGACACTGATAATGACCACCGAAGGCGGGATGGAGATAGAAAAAGTTGCAGAAGAACATCCGGATAAGATAGCCAAAAGGCCGATAGATCCGATGACTAGACTGAAAGGATACGAAGCCCTTCACATGGCCGACTCTATAGGATTGGAGGGGGATGAATTATCAGGGATGGCCAAGATAGGCCAGAAATTGTACAAAGCCTTTGATGATCACGATGCTGAACTGGCGGAGATCAATCCTCTGGTTTCCACACCTGATGGCTTGTTGGCGATAGACGCGGTCTTCAATATAGACGATAATGCGCTTTACAGGCAGGAATTTGAAAGAACCGAAAGCAAACTGGTGACGGAACGGGAGAAGAAAGCGGAAGAGTACGCCCTAGCTTATGTGGACCTCGAAGGTGACGTCGCTATAGTAGGATGCGGTGCCGGCCTCGTCATGGCTACCTTAGATTCGGTAGCGGAGTTCGGCGGCGAACCCGCGTGCTTCCTTGATTTAGGCGGGGGCGCCGATGCTGAAGACACAAAACACGCGCTCGAGATAATAGACATGAAAGAGGGTATCGAGTCCATATATCTCAATATATTCGGCGGGATAACTCAATGTGACAAGATAGCCCAGGGCATAATCGATTACGATCCTGAGAAGCCGACCGTCGTCAGGATGCTCGGGACCAACGAAGAAGAAGGTAAGCGGATGTTAAAGGAAGCCGATTTTCAAGTCGTCGACGGTATGGATGAAGGAGCAAAGAAAGCTGTCGATCTTCGAAAGTAATTTTTTCATAAGGAATTTAAATAGGGCCGTCTTTTTCCTAAAGCATGAAAGGATCAGATGATATAACTGGTAAAGGGGAGATTCAGATCGAACCTATAGGGCAAATAAAGAACGATTTTACAGAAGAGGTGCCGGAGGACTATAAAGATAAGGAATCCGTAATAGAGATTTTCGAGGGGTATAAAGAGGGGCTGCTCGGCATAGGAGAACATTCTCACATCACGGTTTTGATGTGGTTCCATAAGGGGGACCGATCGATAAAGCAAGTGCATCCCATGGCTGATGAGGATAACCCGCTGACCGGTGTCTTCGCCACTCGCTCGCCCGTCCGTCCGAATCCAGTCGCCGTCAGCGTCTGCAGATTGGTGGAAAGGAAGGGGGATGAATTGCTGGTGAAAGGATTAGACGCACTAGACGGTACGCCAGTGATAGATATAAAATCCTACAGTCCTTATGATATATCAGATCCTGAATATCCCGATTGGATACCGAGGTGAGCTGCATGGCCGGAAAAAAGATAGATGGAAGAAATATTGCGGACGAAGGTGAGGCCGAGTTGAAGAAAAAGATAGAAAAGATGGATCGCCCACCTAAACTTGATACCATCTTCGCGGGTGAAGATGAAGGCTCAAAGGTATATCTGGGTGTGAAAAACCGAGGGTGCAAAAGGGTAGGTATAGAAACAACGACTCACAGATATGGAGCTGACGTTACTGAACAGGAACTCGCAGAGAAGATCGAAGAACTCAACGGCGATGATTCCATCGATGGCATCCTTTTACAGATGCCGCTGCCCGACGGCCTACAAGCACAGCCGCTAATAGAGGACATAGATCCGGTAAAGGACGTGGAAGGACTACACCCGGTGAACCTGGGTAAACTGATGATAGGGAAAGAGGAGATGGTCCCCTGTACACCCAAGGGGATATTGACCATGTTGGACCATGAAGGTATAGATGTTGAAGGGAGAGACGTATGTGTGGTCAGTCATACTACGATCGTCGGAAAGCCCATGGCCGTTGCTCTTTTGAATAGGGACGCAACGGTCGAGGTGATTCACGAGTTCACTAAGGAATTGAAGTCGCATACGAAGAAAGCCGATATCTTGATCACCGCTGCGGGCAAAGCTCATTTCATAACCAAAGATATGATCTCTGAAAGTTCTGTTGTCATCGATGTGGGCATGAACCGTCTAGAAAACGGCGATCTCGTCGGTGACGCCGTTTATGAAGAATGCATGGAAAAAGCGTCCAGGATAACTCCAGTGCCGGGCGGAGTGGGCCCAATGACAGTATTGTCCCTTCTCCAAAATACTTATCAGGCCGCTATCAACCGCCGAGGATGACCACAAAAGTTATAGCGGCCCTATTTCTTTTTTTGTCCCCTTCACCCCCTGCTGGGGTGACAGAGTGGCTAATGTGACCGCCTGCAGAGCGGTTTTCCGTGGGTTCGAATCCCACCCCCAGCTTCCTTTTTTCTAACATTTAAAGAAATAAGAAAATTGAAAAAAGGGTTTGGAGGGCCGAAAAACGATAAAGATCTATCGATCTATATACTTCAATCTTCTAGTTCCTCCAACGAGTCATAGATCTTCTCGGAGAGAGCCGGACCTATTCCCTTCACATCTTGAATCTCTTCCTGAGAAGCCTCCTTCAGATCCTCCAAAGATTGGAAACCGCTCTCGTACAGGTTTTCGGCTTTGCTGGAACCGACGCCGCTCAGTCGAGACAGATCATCCATGGCTTCTTCTTTAGGTATTTCTTCTACTTCTTCTTCGACTTCCTCTACTTCAGTTTCCTCTTCAACACTTTCTTCTTCACCTTCGAACTGTCCAGAATCTACCTGATGTGGTTCCATGTCCGTTTTTTCGATGTGAGGCGCTTTTTCTTCTTCTGGTTCTTTTTTCATCTCCTTTCCTTTTACCATGGGCCCCATCTGGTGAGCCTTGAAATCGTCTTTGGAGATATGAGGTCCCTTATCTCCTTCCTCGACCGTCTCGCCTTTCTGTATGGACTCGTGGATCAGCTCGGCCTGTGTAATACCTATACCCTCGATAGCCTTTATATCTCCCACTTCTGCTTCCTCAAGTTCCTCCATGGAGTGATAACCGGCATCGTATAGGGCATGTGCTATACCGGAACCTATACCTTTGACCTTTTGGAACTCTTTTGCCACATCCAGTTTCTCAATATCTGGACCTTCTTCGCTGATCCCTTCAGACGTTTCTACGGGTTCTTCCCCTTCTGTAACTGTTTCAGATGCTCCTGCCGGCTCAGGGACTTCTTCAGAGATCTCTGGTTGTTCAGTGATCGTCTCGAGACTCTCCTCAGGCTCTGGTTCTTCCTCCCACTCACTAGTTTCTTTCTCAGGAGGTTGAGCACTTCTTGTCAGTTCTTTCTTTTCCCTGCCTGGCGATTCCTTCTTTTGTAATGACCGCTTTTCCTCTTCAGTTTCCTCTTTCCTTTTCCATCCGTACCAGGCGGCTATCAGTAATATGGCCAAGATGATCGCTAGAAGTAGTGGTAAGAGGCATGAGTCTCCGGTTAGGAAGAAACTCGACCCCTGTTCAGAATCTATTTCAAAAACGGTGGTCTCGGTGTTATTGTTTCCAGCGTTATCGACGGCCTTTATCTCGACCTCATATTCACCATCAGATAGATCCGTGAGATCGTGCTCTGTATATTCACCGACCTCTTTCCACTCACCTCCATTTATCCTGATCTGATAGTAATTCACTCCACTCGTGTTATCACTGCATTGCCATTCTACTTTAACAGAATCGTTATCGAACACTTTCTCTTCCTCGGGTGAGATGATATCTATCTCTGGTGGCGTCGTATCTACAAGGAAATTTACATCGTCGCTCCCGCTGTTACCGGATTCGTCCGAGGCCCGGACCTCGACATTGAATTCACCATCCGGGAGATTGAAGAAAGTGTATCTCATCTCTCCTTCGGTATCTTGCCACTCTCCGTCATCCAATCTGATCTGGTAATTCAAATTGTCTTCGGAGTTCCACTCGACAGTAACTGAAGCGTTTGCAAGAACCCCGTCTTCATTTGGAGTTATTATATCGACCTCTATCGCTCCACCTTGAGTATCTACGGTGAAAGATACTTCGCTGATGTTCTCATTCCCGGCTTTATCCGAAGCCTTTACCCCGGCCGTATGTTCTCCATTAGATAGATCGGTAAACTCATATGCTGAATCTTTTCCCACGTCTATCCAGGTAACTCCATCGATCCTCACTTGGTAGATATCTATACCGCTGTTATCATCGGATCCGGACCATTCGACAGTAACGTTCGTGTCATAGAGTGTCTCTCCCTCTTCAGGCGCGGTTATATCTATCACTGGATTTTTCGTATCTACCAGGAAAGTTACATTTTTTATGTCGCTGTTTCCGGCTTCATCCATACCTTTGACTTCTACGGTATGTTCTCCCTCTCCCAGATCTGTCAGGTCGTACCGGGTATAATCCTCGAGTCTGAGCCAGTTGCCTCCTTCATGACGGAATTCATAGTAATCTATACCGCTTACATCGTCGCTGCCGTCCCACTGAACCGAAACGCTGTCTTTGCCAAATAATTCTCCCTCATCGATATTGGTTATCTCGATCACAGGTGGGGTGGTATCCACTTTAAAGGTCACGTCGGCGGTGTAAACATTATCTTGATCATCAGTCCCTCTTACTTTTACCGTATATTCTCCGTCACCCAGACCAGAAAAGGTGTGGATGGTATCTTCCCCTTTGTAGATCCAATCGTTCCCTTCTATCTTGATGTCATGATATTTGGCATTCCAGGACTTCCACTCCACTGTCACTTCTGGTTTTGAAAATAGTTTTCCTTTCTCTGGGGCGAGGATATCAACGTAAAGCGCCCCGGGATCCACCGTGAAAGAAACATTATCTTTTGCGGTATTATCCTCTGCTGCCGATCTGACTTCTACGGTGTGATTTCCTCCATCTACAGCTTCAAATGTATATGTGGTATTCGAGCCGACGTCTATCCAGTTCCCATCATCTAGTTTGATCTCATGAGATTGAACATTATTAGATATCCATTCTACTCGTACATCAGGTGGTAATACCGCCCCTTCTTTAGGGGACGTGATCTCGATATACGGCATCGAGCTTTCGACGGTAAAATTGACCGTGTCCAGGACAGAAGATTCGGCGCCTACGGCCTCCACATCTACCGTATGTTCTCCGTCGTCTAGGTTCTGGAAGGTATGCGAATAGTTCATCCCTACGTCCGTCCAACCGGCACCGTCCAACTGGATCCTATGAGACTCAGCATTATGTGAGTTCCACTCTATAGTCACATTGGATCGAGAGATCGTCTGACCTTCGACAGGATGAGTGATATTTATCCAGACTTCGGAGGGGGACAAAACGTTCAGTGACCCCTCGTCCATCAGCTCAGTACCATTTACCGTATAAATACCGGTGACGGTCCATCCACCGGTGTTCTCAGAGTGATAGACATTTCCTTCCCAGTGGCCTCCCGCCCCATCTTCTATAGACCAATTGGTTTCTGCGGTCACGTCTTTGATCTCGTTGTTATATTGATCGGATAATATTGCGTTATATGCCTGTGTCTCCCCGGAATTGATCGTGGCGTCTTTTGGAGAGATCTCTAGATGATCAGGTTCTCCCGCTTTGACTGTGAGGCTTGCGGTACTAGATAAACCACTGTAGGTACCGGTGACGGTCCATCCGCCGGCATTGTTCGAGGTGTACACATTATCGCTCCAGCTGCCACCGGCTCCAGCATCTATGGACCAGCTGGTATTCGCGGTCACATCCACGATCTTGTTGCCGTAGGAATCGTAAGCTGCCGAGGTGTAAGTCACGCTTTGGCCAGCGGTAACAGTTTCTTCTGCCGGCTCGATCTTGATATGGTCTGCGGAACTGGGGTTTACCGTCACGTTAGTTACTGGAGAGACCACATCATTATAGGTTGCCGTTACCTTATAAATCCCAGTTTCCGTCTTCTCGAAAAGCCCGCTGCTGCTGGTGTTCTCCCATGTGAACATCGAGGGATCGTCCTCTATTACGTTATCATAGGTATCGTTGGCCCAGGCGGAGAAGTCTATTGTTTCCCCTGCCGTTATGGTTTGATCTTCAGAAGGTTGGATCTCTACATAGCTCAACTCCGCATGTTGGACCGTTAATGTGGCGTTATCTTCAAAGACATCACTTCCCTGGGTAAATTCACCGGTCACGTTCCAGGTGCCTGCATATCTAGACGTGTAGATATTCTCGCTCCAGCCGCCGCCAGCTCCGTTCTCTATAGACCAATTCGTCTGATCTGTCACTTCTCTAATCTCGTTGCCGTTCTTGTCATAGGCGGTGGCGTTGTAGCCTTGGGTTTCACCTGCCGTTATCGTCGAGTCTTGAGGCGTGACCTCGATGTAATCCACCACGGCCGGCTCCTGTTTTTCTTTCGCATTGTTCTCTTCTAAGCCGTTCTCACCCACTGCTCGAACGACGTACCACCAGTAGATACTGTCAACCATACCCTTGTTTTCATCTAAGTACGTATAATTGTTCGATCCATCTCCCGTCACGTTGGCAATCAAAGTGGTCTCATCCCACGCTCCATCTCTATCCTTTGAACGGTAGATGTTGTAATGAGCAACTTCTTCAGGGTCGTCTGGACTCGCTCCCCAGGTAACTAGATTGTGATCGTCCCCACCGGTTCCATCTGAAACGACACTTATGTTGTCCATCCAGAGTTCTCCAAGCACTGTGAAAGTTCCTCCCGCTCCCTGAGCCACCACTTTCATGTGAGCTCTCACCGAAACTACTTTTCCTGAAGGTTGGTAAGTTGCGTCCGGTCCGAACTCTATCCATTCAGAATTCTGCGTAGCGTTATCGTAATCAGAATAGATTGTTTTCCACCCATCTTTAGTATCGTTCACGAGGATCTCAACGGTTGCATTAATAACATCACCTTGGTTGTTATTCTCCAACCAGATGTTTTTGTTGTATGCTCCGTTGACAGTGATCTGGGAAGATATGTTCACTACATCCTGTTCCCAGTAGGCTTCTTCTGTCGTCGTCCCGCCTCCAGATTGTGATGCGCTGGTGTAGATAGAACCTGAACCGTCTGCTTGATAGGAATCTTCATGCCATCTCGAATCTCCCTCATACTGTGATCTGGTCAGATCCCAAGGTTCGTAGTCGTCCATGAATATCCCGTTTTCGATCAGTTCACCGCCGGGATCTGAATGTTCTACGTCAAGGTTTTCAGGCGCCTGAGGCGGCTCACCTAAGATAGTGAAGTAATCCTCGCTGACATTTCTACTCGTCCTTCCTTCGAGATCCACCACTTCAACTCTTACCAAACATTCGCTGCTGTTGTAGTTGGGGACCGTCCATGTGTACTTTTCTGTGGTATTGTCCAAGTCGCTTATGATACCATCCCACGTTTCCCCTCCATCGTTACTGCTGTAAAGATTAACATGATCGATCTCGTCATAACCTTCAGTCATGTTCCATTCGATGGTTCTATCTTCATAGGCGTTCCAGACTTCACCGCCGTCGGGTCTGATCACTTCGACTTCAGGAGCTCCGGGCTCGCGGACTGCGTCCTTATTTTTCTCTTCGATCTCTCCCACCGATCTTACCACGTACCACCAGTAAGTGTTATCCGCCTCGCCCCTATCCGTATCTATGTACTCGTAACTCGCTGAGCCGTCCGCGTTCACGTCCCCTATAAGAGAGCTTTCGTTCCAGGGCCCGCTTTTTTCCTCAGCCCGATATACATTATAATGGTCTACCACTCCAGGATCGTCCGGGCTCGCATCCCAGGTTATCCTGTTATCTCTGCCTGAAGCCACTTTGATCTCTTCGATCTTGTGGTCGTCATCTTCCGTAACGCCCTGGTTCAAGAATCCTTTGTAGTCCGAAGACCTGTAGGTTCCATCTGTAGCTGTGCCTACAGTATCCCCGTCAAGATAGAGAGTGAACTGGTCAGTTTCATCTCGCTCGATAGCTAGGGTATGCCAATTAGTATCCGCGTTCCAATTGTCGCTAATGAGTGGATCAGTACTCCTTTCACCATTGTCGACCCTCCAGAGATTTACCTGTGGATTATTACCTCCGCCTAATTCTCCTGTCACAGTGGCAAAATAACCGTTGCAGGCACTAGGATCAGGATTACCTGTCTGTATGAAATAAAATCTTATCATCTGGAAATTACTCCAATCTTCAAAATTTAATCTCTCTAAAGAAAAGTTGTATTCCCATCTACCATAGGCGCGGTGAATGGATTCGTCCGTGGATATCCTTCCTTGACCTTCCAATGTCTCGTTCTCGACCCTCCAATCTCCATCATATACTGTCCAATTCGGATCGGAGGTGTAATCACCATCGGAAAAATCGTCGAAGACCATCATCGGTGGATGAACTGGATCGCCCCAGTGCTCGACCGTGACGTTCTCCGGAGGCGCCGGTGTCTCTCCTATCGCAAATATTCCGCTGATGTCAGTATCATTCCGCCTGTTTTCATCTCTTACCGTCGCTCTGATCTGGCACTGGTCGCTGTTCTCGTCCGGTACCTGCCATTTATATCCGCCAGTATCGTTCAACCCTTCTTCTATAACCTGCCAGTTATTCCCTCCGTCTGCGGTATACTCCAAAGAAACGTTCGTTATATCTCCGGCACCTTCTTCGGTCTGCCACTTTATCTCTTTTTCAGTGCCGACTTCCCATTCCTCTCCCCCTGCTGGATTTTCGATAGTGATATTAGGAGGGCTTACAGCTAAAGTGACGGCCGAGATCGCACCTGTACTCTCGATGGGGAAGTCCCAACTCATCGTGGTGGTCCCACTATCCGCTCGTTTGGTGCTAGAAGCACCGAAAGCTCCGTTCACACCTCCAACGTGACTCCATTGCACGGTCTGATTCGATGTAGGGCTCCCTTCGCTCCCTGCTTCTGATTGGCCCACTACATCTAACACCATATCTTCTGGGACTGAATCCAGGTCCACCGAAATAGAAGTCCCATCTACCGTGTTTCCGGTCGCACCGTAATACGGAGAATTTTGATCTACTCCAGTAAGTGTGATAGCTCCGGCCGTGATGTCCTCCCCGTCATCTCCTCCCACTACAACTTCCACATACTCCTTCCCACCCGGAGGATCGGGATCTTTTAGGACCCATATCTCCGTCCTTACATCATTCGTTTCGGTGGCGATCCGGGTAAGTGTTTCGGAGCCGTACATCACAGAACTTCCCTCAGCACTGGCAGGGGACCAGGATATCCCAACGATCATGACTTTGTCTTCCCCTTCCCCTGTGGTATGAGACCAGGAAAAGTAATCATTTTGTGGTACTCCGCTCACGGAGATATTGCTTGTAGAAACGATCGATATCCCCTGGTTACCTGATCTCCCCTTCTCTCCTCTTTTATCTTCTTCGATGACAGACGGGCTGTTTGCGCTGATGAGACCTACAGAAAAAACAGAGAAAATCAACATTATCCCGACTGCTACCGCGAATAATCTTTTATTGATATTCATATCTACCACATCTATAAAATATATCAGCCTTTTATTTATTAAATTTTACTGACGATAGGCCCCCTATTCTTCTTTTAAAAAATAATAAAGATAAATCCAATCTACAGACTTTTTTCTAAAAGCAACTTCAGTTCTAGAGAGGTCTCAGGAAGTTATAAAGAAATATAAAAGGTTGTTTAAGGGTAATATCTTACCCTCTTTTTACCCAGATGGTTTCAGAGGCCGTTTCGTCTCCTATAAAGCCTTCCGCGGTGGCCTCAACGGTTATCTTATCATTTTCTTCACCAGGGGGTAGGTGTAACCCTTCAAGAGAGAGTTCTACCTGTCCGCTGACATTGGTTGTACCTACCGCTTCTACTCCCGGCCCTGTAGCTTTGACATCAACGCCGGGCATCTCGTTCCCGTTTTCATCGTAGACGGTTATGGTCAGGTTTCCGTCGTATCCCGAATCCGGGCCAACGGTTCCAGATCCATTTTCAGCCTCACGTTCTACTCCTCTATAATATGCTGTGCCGTCATCTCGCTCGTCATCACATATAATCTCTTCCTTCCTCTCTCCGTCTATCTCTACGTCTTCTATCTCGACTCTCTCGATCGACGCATCACGGGTCACCATGAATCCCATTATAGCTGCAAGAGATATGGTGGCTATGATCACTATTATCAGAATGTAGAGTGGTATTCCCATTATCTGGGCAGATTCGTCTTCATCCATCCGTCGGGGGAGCCTTCGATCCATTTTAAATTCACCTACCTAGGTTATAAGTCTATATATATATTTATTTTTTCCGGTCTCTACCGCCCCTTTTTAAACTCCGTAATCAATTGCAACCCTTTAATACTATTATTTTATCCACGCTCTATTCCCAAAATACTAATATGTGACCTTTTCTCTCCAAAGACCGATGGCGGCGAAGGAAGATGAAGAACTTGAAAGTCTTTTTGATCCACGATCGATAGCGGTGATCGGCGCCTCTCGAAAGGAAGGTAAAGTGGGTTATACACTCTTTTCGAATATAATCCAATCGGATTATGACGGAGACGTTTATCCGATAAATCCCAAAGGGGGTGAGGTGCTTGGTAGAGAGATATACGAATCCATCGAAGAAGCGCCGGACCCGATCGATCTAGCGGTCATCGTCGTACCGGCGAAAGGGGTTAAAGAGGTCGTTCATCAGTGCGGGGAGAAAGGTGTCAAGTATGCTATCGTCAT
>JAGXLI010000004.1 GCA_018334755.1 Thermoplasmatota archaeon | reverse complement strand
TACACTTATCACGCTAACACGACCGCTAAAACTCTGAAAGCTACTGCCAAGGGGAAAACGATATTCGATATAGAGGATGAAGATAAATTGAATCAGATAGCGGAAAGGATCGGACTGGACACCTCGAAGGGAAAATACGAGCTGGCTGAAGAACTAGCCGACTTCATGCTCGAGGAGATAAACAGGGACAGCGAGGAAACTTCCGAAGTTTTGAAAGAATTCGCCCCCGAATCACGTCAGGAAGTGTGGGATGAACTTGGTATAATTCCGGGCGGTCCGCTCCACGAACTGATGGACGTAAAAACCAGCGTCATGACCAATGTTGACAGCGATTATCAAAGTATGGCGTTGAAGACATTGAGGATGGGTCTTTCTACTTCTTACGGCTCTTTAACCCTTCTCGAGGAAGTACAAGATATCCTTTTCGGCACGGCAGAACCTCATGAAGCCGAAGTGGACATGGGCATTCTAGATCCGGATCATGTGAACATCTTGCCTAACGGTCACGAACCGTTCATGGGTGCGGCGTTGATCCAAGTTGCCAGAAGAGACGAGATCCAGGAAAAAGCTAAGGAAGCGGGCGCGGAAGGACTCAGGATCATCGGCTCTATTGAAACCGGTCAGGAACTGATGCAGAGGTTCGAAACCGACGATGTTTTCGCGGGCTTGACGGGCAACTGGCTGAACGAAGAGTACGTTCTCGCAACGGGTGCTGTGGACGCTTTTGTAGCTGACATGAACTGTACTGTTCCTACAGCGGGCGAGTACGCGGAAAAATACAACTCGAAGATCATCCCCGTAACCAAATTGGTAAACATACCGGGAGTCGATCACGACATTAATTACAAGCCGGAGAAGGCAGAGGAACAGGCAGAAAAGATAATCGATATGGCTATAGAGAACTTCAAAGAGAGAGAAGGTAAGGAGACAAACGTTCCGGAGAACAAGGAGGAAATAGTAACTGGCTTTTCACCTAAATCGGTCGTCAACGCACTCGGCGGTTCTTTGGATCCCCTGCTTGAACACATCCAGAACGGCAATATAAAAGGTATAGTTGCTTTAGTGAGCTGTACCACCCTTGATAACGGTCCTCAAGACGAGACGACGATAGAAGTTGCGGAGGAACTCATAAAGAGAGACATTTTAGTTTTAAGTGCAGGCTGTGGGAACGCCGGCCTACAGGTCGGAGGTTTGACCTCTCTCGACGCTATAGAAAAAGCCGGAGACGGTCTCACGGCCGTATGTGAAGCTCTAGAAGTTCCACCGGTGCTGAGCTTCGGTACATGCACAGATACGGGACGATTGCTCAATCTTGTTTCTACAGTCGCTGATGCATTGGATGTCGATCCTACACAACTTCCGGTCGCTGTGACCGCTCCAGAATACATGGAGCAGAAGGCGACGATAGCTGCTATGGCGGCTATAGGTTATGGGTTGTATACACACGTTTCGCCGACTCCACCGGTCACCGGAAGCGAGAACGTGGTGAAACTTTTGACTGAAGACGTCGAAGATCTGACCGGCGGAAAATTGGCTGTAGGCGATGATCCAGTAGAAGTAGTGGACGATATAGAAGAACATATAGAGAAGAAAAGAGAAGGACTGGGTCTCTAAAAACCCATTATCTTTTTCTTTTTAACTGACTGTGATCACGTTCACCGGGCATGAATCTTCAGCATTTTCTACGCAGCCGATATCATCCCCGACTTCGCCTACCTCGGGTCCTTCTTTCATGTATTCTTCTACTACTTGTGCAGTCCCCGTGCCGTCGTCTTCAAACACTTTTGGACATAACGCATAACAGCTTCCACAGGCGATACACCCTTCTCGGTCGATCTTTACATTTCTCATCATATCTTCCTCCTATCCTTTCTACTTTTTTCGAAGCACTGGCAGATCCAGATAGCTTAAGTGTTCAGGTAAGGTCGGATCGGGATTTTTTTCCTCTATCTTATCCATCTTCTTCTTGATCTCCTTGAACTTCTTATCATCGAATTCGTTCGTCACGATCGGATAAAATAGGTCTCCTTCATGGAAGGTATGAAATCGTAGTTCTCCTATCAACTCGTCTATCTTTTCATTGAGGTCTTTCCAGTCTTTTTCTCCCCAACCTTCTCTTCTCTCTTGACTTTTTTTTGTCAAGTTTTTGTGGCTTTTCAAGATATCTTCGTGTTCCTCCTCTAATAGTAAGATATCACCCACCCCCTTTTGGTCGTACCATTTAGGAAAAATCAATCTTTCTTCTTTGTGTATATGTTCCTTTAAATGGTTCAAAGCGTTCGCGATCGCTTCGATCTTGACCACTCTACTTTTATCGGATTCTTCTTTGATCTCTTGATTTATATCCTCTAATTCGCCTAACAGTCTTTCAAAATATACGTGCTCAGTCATCAGCCTTTTTATCGGATGGTTGTCCTTCAGATCATCGATGAGTTGTTGGAAATCTTCTTTGTACCGTTCTTTAAACAATTTACTGATCCTAGGTGAGTCTCCTTTTCTGAGTCCAGAACCTTTCAGGTAGAGTTCTAGAGTCGCGGCGTAAAAGTCGAAAGGCTCTGCATCTTTCAATTCCTCGAGGGCCTTTTCTTGTGTTATGTCTCCCTCGTCAAATTTTTGAAGGACACTTACCATCTTTTCTATCTTCATCTTATGAACCTCCTTTCTCAGTTCGTTTTTCTCCCGGTGTGAAACAGCAGTACCCAATCTCGTCGGCGTCCTCTCTTATCTCATCCCAATTTTCTAACTCGTCCAATGCCGAAGGATATAGTATGTTGTTCTCCTTGAAGATGTGGTCTCTTAGATTGAAGGAAAGATACTCCGCCAACTCCAATATTTCCTCCTCATTTTTCTCTAACTCCTCTGAAAGCTCCAACAACTTCTTCTTCTTAGGCCACATGTCCTCGTGGTCCATCTTCATTATCCTAGTTGGACCGGTTATACCTTTCTTTTCCATCCGTGGAAAGAGCGCTTCCTCTTCCCTTTCGTGATGATTTTCAGATTCGACTAAGTGTTCGGCGATATGGTTCAATTTATCTTTCTTTTTCGCCGTCAATTCCCCGTCTTTCAATGAATCGATCACATCGTCTAGTTCATCCAACATCTCCGTTATCTCTTCATGTTCAGATATCAAAGTGTGTATCGGATGGCCTTTTTCCAACCGGTCCTTCATCTCTTCTACTTCTTCTTCGACGGCTTTCAGATGGATGCTACAGAAGTCTCTAAGTTTATCTTCATCTATCTCGTCTTCCTGCAGGAGCTTCTGCTCCGCTCTGGAGATCTCTAGCGGAGATGCATCCTTTATCTCCTCCAGCATCTCTTTTTGGTTTATGTCTCCCAAGGCGAACCCCTCAAATTTTTATATAGGTTTTCCACACTCATATTAACCACTTTAATCACAATAATGTGGGTAAAGTATATAAACCTTGTCCCCTATACCCTATTTGATGACAGAAAAAACGCTCAAGTACCCGTCGGAAAACACCCGCACAGAGATATTAGATGAGCTTTTAGGTCAGGATCTCACGGCTATAGATATAGCCGATATACTCAGCATAAATGAAAGCGCGGTCAGAAGACATCTCAACAGATTGGAGAAGAACGGTCTGATAGATAGCTACTTTGAAAAAGCTTCGAAGGGGCGGCCGAAGAAGTATTTCGAAATCACGGAGGAGGGTGAAAAACTGTTTCCTAAAGAAACAGAATTGATACTGAACATATTGATAAAAAGTATTAAAGATAGGATGGACGAAGAAGAGCTGAAGGAGATCGCGGATCTGGTCGCTGAAGAACTGAAAGAGTATTTTCCCGAAGTCGAGGAAAAAGAAGATATTGAAAAAAGGATAGAGAAGTTCGTGAAAAGTTCTAAGGAACTCGGTTTTTACTCCTCTTACAGTAAAGAGGAGGACCATTACACGATGAAGCACAAGAATTGTGTCTTCGGCGACCTTCCGGCGGAACAGGCTTCTTGGATCTGCAGCATCCATAGGAAGGTAGTCTCGGATATATTGGGGCCCGTCGATATCGAGCAGGAGAAATCTATGGTCGAAGGAGATAAGATCTGTTTACAGAAGGTAGGTGTATAAGATGAAGAGAGAGATAATAAAGATAGACCATGAGAAATGTACTGGTTGTGGAGACTGCGTGAAAGGCTGTCCCGAAGGAGCTTTACAGGTGATAGACGGAAAAGCGAGGCTTGTTAACGAAGCGTTCTGCGATGGTTTGGGCGCCTGCATTGGAGACTGCCCAGAGGACGCGATAGATATAGAGATGAGAGAAGCGGAGCCCTACGATGAAAGAAGCGTAGTAGAGAACATGGTGGAACAGGGAGAAAAGGTTCTCAAAGCTCATCTTGAACACTTGAGAGAACACGATCAGAATGAACTTTTACAGGAAGCACTGGATCATCTGGAGGAGATGGGCGTTGAAAATCCCATAGCGGATCAAGAACCAAAAACGGCCTGCGGCTGTCCCTCCTCTGCTCCAGGCCAGTGGGAAACTGAAGAACAGGAGGAAGAAGGACGTTTGAGTTCCCGGCTCCAGCAGTGGCCGGTCCAGCTGAATCTCGTTCCCGTAGAGGGTCCGTATTTCGATGGCTCCGACCTGGTGATAGCGGCGGACTGCGTTCCTTTCGCTTACCCGAATTTCCACCCGGATTTTTTAGAGGACAGCTCTTTGATCATCGGGTGTCCAAAGCTTGATGATGCCGAACATTATGTTGAGAAATTGACCGAGATATTCAAGAGGAACGATATCGAGAGTTTAAAGGTGGTTCATATGGAAGTCCCGTGCTGTTTCGGACTGACAAAGTTAGTAGATAAAGCTCTATCTGGATCTGATAAAGATATACCGGTCGAAGAGGTCACGATAAGTGTTAAAGGAAAAAAGAAGTGAGGTGTAAAATATGGAAAAAATAGATCTAAAGGAAATAGAAACGAACGAGGAGAAGTTCAGCCCGGAGAGATTGATACAGAAGGAAGAGGTCGAAGTGGTTCTGCTTCCGTTCGCGCCAGGACAGGGATTGAAGGAACACACGACTCCAGTTGATGTTTTCTTCTACGTTGTCGAAGGAACGGCCGAGATCCAAGTGGGTGACGAAGTACAAGAAGTTGAAGAAGGAAATGTGGTGTTAAGTCCGAAAGACATACCTCATAATGTGAGAAACACATCCGAGGGAGACGCTAAGATCATGGTGGTTAAAACTCCTAAACCGAAATAAGCGGCTGTTTGCTAACTCATTCGAACTCCTTGGCATCCCAACTTGTCTAATGAAGATTTGAGCTTTATACCGTCCAAAGATATCTTTAAAATCTTCTTTTGAGACTGCTCTAATTTAAAAACTACAGAACCATCACCACCCTTTCAAGTAAACTTTAAATAAATAAAATAAACTTTAGATATGGCTAGAAAGAGTGGTTGATGTATGATCAGGAAAATCAGAAAAAGAGATGGTGAAGTAGTAGATTTCAATCCAGTCAGGATCACGAATGCGGTGTGGGAAGCCTCATCGGCTGTTGGTAACAAGGACCTAGAGCTGGCACAGGAAGTAACGGAGAGAGTAGTTAAAAAATTGGAGGAAGAAACAGGATATGCAGATATGCCGAGCGTCGAAAAAGTTCAAGACTTGGTAGAAGAAACACTGATGGAGATCGGAGAATATAAACTAGCGAAGGCATACATCCTGTATAGAAAACAGCATGAGGAGATTAGGAAAGTGGGTGGTCTTCTAGAAGACATCGAGATGGTGGATGAGTATCTAGACAGGGCCGACTGGAAGGTGAAGGAGAACAGCAATATGAGCTATTCTTTACAGGGTCTAAATGTTTATACCTCTGAGACTGTGATAGAAAATTATTGGTTGAATAAAATCTACCCACCAGAGATAAGAGATGCTCATATGGATGGAGATTTTCACATTCATGATCTAGGGACCCTTGGACCTTACTGTGTGGGATGGGATTTAAAGGATATACTTCTGAAAGGATTTAGAGGAGTATCAGGCAAGATCGCCAGTTCGCCGCCTAAACACCTCAGTGCGGCGATGATGCAGATAGTCAATTTTCTATACACTCTCCAGGGTGAGGCTGCTGGTGCCCAGGCGATCTCAAGTTTTGATACTCTTCTAGCTCCTTTCATTCATTACGACGGGTTAGATTATGATGAGGTAAAACAGCAGATGCAGATGTTCCTTTTCAACATGAACGTCCCGACCCGTGTAGGGTTTCAGACACCCTTCACGAACATAACCATGGATCTTAATCCGCCAGAACATATGAGAGATGAACCGGTGATAATAGGTGGTGATCTGAAAGAAGAAACTTACGGAGAATTTAGGGAGGAGATGATCATGATAAATAGAGCATTTTCAGAGGTGATGCAGGAGGGAGACGATAACTCGAGACCATTCACCTTTCCTATACCGACCTATAACATTACAGAGGACTTTGATTGGGATGATGAAAGGTACGATCCTCTGTGGGAGATGACCGCAAACTATGGTATTCCTTATTTCTCAAACTATGTGAACAGCGAGATGAATCCAGAGGACTCTAGAAGTATGTGCTGCCGCTTGAGATTGGATAATCGAGAGCTAAACAAAAGAGGAGGAGGTCTTTTTGGAGCGAATCCAAAGACGGGTTCAATAGGAGTGGTCACGATAAATCTCCCACGGATAGGGTATAAAGCAAGAAATGAAGAGGAATTTTTAGAAACGTTGGATTCTTTGATGGACAAGGCCAAGAAGAGCTTAGAGATAAAAAGAGAGGTTATCGAAAGCTTGACTAAAACAGGCCTCCATCCATATTCAAGATTCTATCTGTCCGATGTACAGGAAAGATTTGGAGAATTTTGGAAGAATCATTTCTCGACGATAGGTCTAGTCGGTATGAACGACGCTGTTTTGAACCTTCTCGGTGAAGACATAGGCTCGAATGAAGGGATCAGGTTTGCGGAGAAGGTTTTATCTCATATGAGAGATAGACTGAAAGAGTACCAGGAAAAGACTGGAAATCTTTTCAATTTGGAAGCTACACCTGCCGAGAGTACCTGTTACAGGTTAGCGAAATTGGACGAAAAGAGATATCCCGATATAAAAATACACAATAAAATAAAATCGAACGGGGAGAAAGAGATCAAGCCATATTACACCAACTCATCTCAGCTACCAGTGGGGTACACCGAAGATCTCTTCGAAGCATTGAACCTTCAAGAACCACTCCAGACCAAGTACACCGGAGGAACTGTATTCCATGGATTTATAGGTGAGAGTATGCCTTCCCCGACAGCAACTAAAAAATTGGTCAAAAAGATATCGGAGGTGTCGTCTATCCCTTATTATACGATAACTCCCACTTTCAGTATCTGCTCTGATCACGGCTATATCAGCGGGAAACATGAATTTTGTCCAAAATGCGAAGAGGGTGATAAGAAAAGATGTGAGATATATTCTAGGGTAGTAGGATATCTCAGGCCTGTAAACCAATGGAATGAGGGTAAGACACAGGAATTCGAAGACAGAGAAACATTTGAAGTGAAAGCGGTGAGCTGAATGAAGATTGGAGGGTTTCAGAAGCTCTCCTTGATCGATTATCCTTATAAATTGAGCGCAGTAGTATGGACTATCGGATGTAATCTAAGATGCCCTTTTTGTTATAATCATAATTTGATAGATGGTTCTAGTAGGATTCAAGAGGAAGAGGTCATCTCTACTTTGGATGAGAGAAAAAATTTTCTTGAAGGTGTATCTATCTCGGGAGGTGAGCCTACGTTACAGGAAGGTCTTATTGATTTTTTAAGGGAAGTGAAACAGATGGATTATCTAGTAAAAATAGATACGAACGGGACTAGACCCGAGATGATCTCGAAGTTATTGGAAAAAGACCTGTTAGATTACATAGCTATCGATGTAAAAGCACCTAAAGGAAAGTATGATCTTCTAGTTGGAACTGAAATTGATATCCAAAAAATAGAAAGGTCTATAGAGATCGTCCATGGGTCCAATGTTTCTTACGAGTTTAGAACTACTGTCGTACCCGGATTGCTAGATGAAAAAGATATCGGAGATATATCCGAATGGTTGGGAAAAGAAAGTAGATATATCTTACAGCAGTTCGAACATAAAAAGGATGTTTTAGATCCGGATAAGATCACTGAAAGGTCATATTCGGAAGAAAAGCTTGAGAGATGGAGTGAAAAATATTTTGAAGATTGTAAATTAAGATTATGACATAATAGAATTCGCTAGCATCTTTATTTTTACTTTTTTGGACAAAAACATCTCTTTCTATCCGTTTTATTCACGTTGATTCGCCCATTCCACCAGAGGCTCCAGACTGGTCTAGAGTTTTTTCTCTTCTTCCGTCAGGGTATAGGTGACCTTAGGTAGACACTGTTCTCTATGTATCTGTTCACCAGGTTTTTCTCGGTCAGTTCTTTCAACCTGTCCGATAACGATTTAGGGCTGATCAATCCTAATGATCTCTGTAGTTCGTTGAATCTGAAACCTTCTCCGGTCGCGCCCAGCTGACTCATAACTGTTTTTCACGGTCTTTCACCTACTTTCAATCCTTAAACTGCCTGATTTATATACTTTACTATCTGTAGTAAGTATCGACGTGATAGTATGAGTGGAGAATGCTGTGGAACCGGACACGGACGTAAAGGAAAAGGTCATCATGGTAGTCACAAGAAGGGTCATGGAAAGAAAGGTGGCTGCTGCTGTGGACACGGCGGATGGAGAAATTTCAGAACCAAACAAGAGAAGATAGACGAGTTAGAGTCCTACAAAAAGGAACTGGAAAAGGAACTGAACGCAGTAGAAGAGAAGATAGAGCATATAAAATCGCACTGAAACTGATAATATGCCGGATGACTTATCGATAGATTTTCTTTACGTGGACCTCTCGGAATGTGAAAGGTGTCTCTCCAGCGATGAGACGTTAGATAGAGCTTTGAGAGAACTGAGAGATCAGATACATCAAAACAACATCGATTCGATAACCGTTAACAAGAGAAAGATAAGGAGTGATGAGCAGGCAAAGAAGCACGGTCTGATCCGTTCCCCTACATTGAGGATAAACGGTACCGATATAGAGGGGATAGTGAACGAAGATTACGAGGTGAAGGATAGTTACTGTCCTTCCTGTGAAGACGTTACGGGTCCCGAATGTTACGAGATAACTGGCGGAGGCAACGACTGCAGGGTCTTCGAGTATGAAGGAGAGACCTATGAAACTATCCCGAAAGAGATGATAAAAGAAGCTGTAAGGAAAGAAGTCGGGATGGAAAAGGAAACAAAGGAAACCTGCTGTGAGGAAGAGGAACAGACCTCGAGCTGCTGTGGACCTACTACTTCGTGTTGTTAAACAGGGACTAGAGAAAAGAGAAAGACGAAAAACCTTTTTCCTAGAACCTTTTTTCAACGAGAGGAGATAGGATGATAGAAAAAGATAGAGATCAACTGGACGAGCTTACTGGGGATGTATTGGAACTGGAAGATCTTGTTGGATATCAATCAGGATCGGTGGTGAGTCGTACTTTGGTCGATAAGGAGACAGTAACGCTGACACTTTTCGCTTTCGACGAGGAACAGACTTTAAGTGAACATACATCGCCCCATAAAGCGCTGCTGCAGGTCTTGGAAGGGACCGGAAAAGTGATAATAGAAGGCGAAGAGTACGAACTGCAGCGCGGAGAAACGATAGTAATGCCCGCTGACGTGCCTCATGCAGTGGAAGCCGTAGAAAAATTCAAGATGTTCCTGACGATGGTGAAGTAGGTCAAATCATCGCCCTATCAAATCTTTCATGGAACGACCTTTCCCGCATCCAATATCCGTTTCGTACGTTCCGGAAATCCTTTCTCATCTAGTCTTCTCTTGGCTTTTTCTATATCATATGTTTTTCTCTTGAATTTTACTTCCCCATCCTCAAAAACAGCATAACTAGCTCTTGGATCTCCGTCCCTAGGCTGGCCTAGACTTCCCGGGTTCAAAAGTCTCTTACCGTCGATGGTTCTGTCCATCGGTATATGTGTGCGGCCTAAAATGATGATATCTTGATCTACGTCAGAGAAATCAGTAAATTTCTTTTCAGGAGTATCTGGTTTTAGGTATTTGTAAAGGTCTCCTTTGGATGCGTGAGTGGAAAAGATATCGCCTTCTTTTTCTTCAAAAGGCAATTCGTTCAGATATCCCATAGAATTTTCACTCAAAAGTTCTTTGGTTATACTTCTCACCTCTTCAGAAAGATCTTTGATCTCATAACTGCACCCGCAGTCTGCTCCGGTAGTGACGGCGTCATCGTGATTTTCACGTATCACTATATCCGCCTTATCTATCATCTCCGTCACGCACTCTTCTGGCGAGGCCCCGTAATCCACGATATCGCCCATGCAGTAGAGCCGGTCGTAGTCCTCTTCGGCAAGGACCTCTTTTAAAGCCTGGTAGTTCCCGTGTATATCATATACGAGTAGGATTTTCATTATAGTGACACCTTCCAATCTTATAAGCATGTTATGAACACTTGGAGCGTCTAATGATTCTTTCGGATGCTCCGAAATCTGTCTACATGTGAATAACCCATTTCAAATAAGTTTGAAACCGTAACCCTTATTAACCACCTATGGTTATGCTATTTTAAACAAAGTTGAAATGGGGCTTAAACCATGTGGGATATACTCTATGCGGTTTTGATGAGCGGACTAGTGAACGTATACACCTACCTGTCAGAACATGTGCTCACCTGTTTAGTACCTGCCTTCTTCATAGCAGGGGCCATCTCAGCCTTCATCAAAAAGGACGCTATACTGAAATATCTCGGACCGGACGTGAAGAAGACTATATCATATCCCATCGCATCTGTTTCGGGAGCTGTCCTAGCCGTCTGCAGCTGTACGATCCTTCCGATGTTCGCGGGGTTGTATAAAAAGGGGAGCGGCGTAGGGCCGGCGACTGCGTTCTTGTATTCTGGACCTGCCGTCAATATCTTGGCTATAGTTTACACCGCTAACATGTTGGGATACGAACTAGGATTGGCAAGGGCGATAGCTGCGGTTGCCATGGCTTTCGTCATAGCTTTTGTGATGTCCAATCTATTCAAAACTCACGATGAAGAGACCAGCAAAAATAACAAGAATACCTCTCTTAACGATAACGGTCCTAAAAGGTCAAAATGGATCAAGTTGAGTGTTTTTATTTTATTGATAGCCATATTGATTGTGGGAACAGCCGGTATCTCCTGGGCCCTCAAGATAGGTATCATCTATTTGTTCTCCATGGCTATCGCGGTCATAATGATCTATTATTATGAGACAAGTGAAGTTACGGAATGGGGATACGAAACTTGGGATCTGACCAAAAAGATATTTCCGATACTGATCGCAGGTACTTTCATAGTGGGTGTGATAGCTTACTTTTTGCCTCCAGAAACATTCAGACCTTATCTGGGAGATAACAGCTTGTTATCATCTTTCTTCGGTTCTATCATAGGAGCTATACTTTACATGCCTACTCTTCTAGAAGTGCCGATAATCGGCGAAACTTTCGGTTACAATTCTGGAGTCATGGGAGATGCTCCAGCCTTGAGTTTGTTACTTGCTGGTCCTTCTCTGAGTTTACCCAATATGATAGTCCTTTTCAGGATCATGAAATTAAAGCATTGGCTCGCCTATATCGCGATCGTTGTGGTACTTTCAACCTTGATGGGATTCACGTACGGAATGATAGTTGGATAAGATATAAACGGAGGTAAAAAACATGAAAAAAATAGGAATATTGCCCTGTTCAGGGGCCTGTAACGTTGGAGCGTTGTCGAACAAGGCTGTAGTGAACACAATGAAAGAAAAAGAGAACACGGATTTTGTCTGCGCTCTTGGGTTACCACTGGGTATAGAGGGGATAATAAAGAACGGTAAAAGTAGCGATGAATATATTGCCTTGAACGGCTGTAAAGTTCGGTGTGCGACTAAAGCTTTAAAGAGTGCTGAGATACCGGTGAATGAGGAGATAGTTATTACAGAGAGATACGATATAGAAAAGACCGGTGATCTTAGAAGCGAAGAAAAATTGGATAAGATCATAGATGATATTGAAAATTTAGTTGATAAACTTCAAAAAGAGTAAAGAAATTTAGAGGTGGATATATATGAAAAAGATAGAGATATTGGGAACCGGATGTGCAAAATGCCAAAGATTGGAGAAAAACGCAAAGAAAGCAGTAGACGAACTCGGGATGGATGCGGAGATCGAAGAGGTCCAGGACCTGGAGGAGATAAGCGCGAGAGGTGTCATGTCGACTCCCGGTATAGCGATCGACGGTGAAACCAAAGCTACCGGAAAAGTATTGAATCCAGACCAGATAAAAAAACTGTTGAAAGAGTAATAGCACCTTTCAGACACACTCTAAATCTCGATCTCTTTAATGATTAAATTCATCCTGGGTTAGAATCTATGATGTCTAGATAAAGAGAGTTGGGAAATCATGAGATCATCGAATATAAGGGAAAACGCAAAAACGATTAAAGAAAATATCGGACTAGAAACATATCCGGTCGGAGTCAAATTTGTATTCGATGAGAGGGAAGAGGTATCGGACAAAGTGAAAAGAGTAGATGGTCATAGATACTGCCAGGCGTTGATGAGAGCAAGACATGGCGAGCATGTATTATTAGATGGAGACGGTATCGCCTGTCCTGCTGCCGCTAGGGCATTCGGGTTTAAGCCTCTTCCGGATGGTTTGAAATCTGGTAAAGGATTAGTTAAGTTCGGGATAGTACAGCGAGAAGATACAGGAAAAGAGATGTTCAAAGGGATGACAACATTCGACCTTGGTGAAATACAAGAGATACATCTTTTTCCATTGGAAGAAGCTGACTTTGAACCGGATGTTGTAGTCATAGAAGGTGAGCTGGAAAATTTGATGTGGATCTCATTAGCATATCTCAATGCAAAAGGTGGTGAGCGGGTGGAAAGTTCCACTGCCATCCTACAGGCTACATGTGTTGATGCAACGATAATCCCATATAAGGAACAGAAGATGAACTTGAGCTATGGATGTTATGGATGTAGAGACGCAACAGATATAGAATCCGATGAAAGCGTGCTCGGGTTTCCTTTTAAAGACCTTGAGGCGATAAGTGATAACATCGATCATCTATCGAAAAAGGCGGTACCAAATTCTAGGGAAAAAAATGCATATAAGAAGCTAAAGAAAGAATATAGTCAACCATCTGAGGAAAGTAAACATGGCTGAGAGAAGCTTCCCATGCCCCATATGTGGCGAGATCTTGGAAAAGCACGAAGGTAAGGCTGAATGTATGTTCTGTGGAGAGAAAGAGGAAGCTGACTACATCTGTCCGAACGGTCATTTTCGGTGTGAAGAGTGCAGATTGGCCGGTCCTAAAGAGATAATAGAAAGGACTTGTAAAAATTACGATGGAACGGAGCCGATCGAACTAGCTCCCCTCATAATGAAGCATTCTTCCTTCAACGCCCACGGGATAGAACATCATCTGTTGGTCGCTCCAGTTATTTTAACGATCTGTAGAAATTCAGGTATAGATGTTTCTTCAAAGAAGATAAAAACAGCTATGAAACGGCTTGAAGACATCCCGTACGGAGCCTGTGGAAGCAGGGGCGCTTGTGGGGCATGTGAATCAGCCGGTGTGGCTGTATCACTGATAACCGGTGCTTCTTTTAGATCAGGTGAGGAGAGAAGTTTAGCTTTAAGAACGACCTCTAACTCTCTGAAGGCCATAGCTGAGATGGGCGGTCCGCGATGCTGTAAGCAGAGTGTATATGCCTCGATCGAACAGGCTATATCCATATTGAAGGAAGAATATGATCTCGATGATATTGAAGATTTTAAATGTCCGTTTGCCGGAGATATAGAGGGCTGTAAAGAAGAAAGGTGTATCTATTATGGCTGAAGATTGGAGGTTGCTAGAGGATGACATCCGGGAACCAAAGAAGCATTTCGCAGTGGAGGAAACACTCCTAAGGAGTATCGATGAAGATAAGAGTCCAGATACGTTGAGGTTGAGAAGAGTCGAGCCGTCGGTTTTTATAGGTATCTATCAGGACCCGAATGAAGCGGTGGATCTAAAATATTGTGATGAAAATGATATTCCAGTTATCCGAAGACCGAATCCAGGTGGTGCTGTGTATCAGGACGAAGGGACCTTCTGCTACTCCCTATTTTTCAGAAAGAAAAAGCTTTTCTCAAAACTGGCGATCGAAGAAGCATCCGATCTGTATCGGTTATTGGGTGATGCAGTGATTAAAACCTTAGATGAATTCGATGTAGATGCGGAGATAAGCGGAATTAATGATGTCGTAGTCAACGGAAAAAAGATATACGGGTCAGCACAGATCGAATGGTACTCGAGTATGGTCCACAGCGGAACATTTTTGGTAGATGTAGATAAGAACGATCTAGACCGCACTCTTACACCCAACAAAATGAAATTCGAAGATAAGGATGTAAATAGTGTTAAAAACAGAGTGGTGAATTTAAGCGAATTGATCGATCATCCCGTAAGAGTTGAAGAGGTCATGGAAATTTTAGCGGATCATATCTCTTCTATCTTAGAGATCGATCTGAAAGAAGTGGAACTATCTGATAGAGAGAAGGAGGAGGTAGAAGAACTCTATCAAAACAAGTATTCATTGGAAAGCTGGACATACCAGGAACAGCAGTCGAGGTCAGCGACGGTGTCTACTAAGGGAAAAGGAGGTGTCATCGTTCTTTCTGCCGATATCGAAGGAGAGGTTATTAAAGAAGTATCCATAAAGGGTGACTTTATAGTATCGGAGCAAGATGAACTGGATCGGGTGATAGATGCTCTATCCGACACTTCTTATACCAGTTCTTTACATATCATAGATAATTCAGCACTCGAAGAACATCTCAAGAGAGATCTTAAAAAATTGGTAGAGAGGATGGTGAAAAGACATGACTGATGATGAATTGAGGATCGAACTTCTAGTGGCCTCACCTCCCACTTCTAAATGTAATAAATTGATCGATATGATGGAAGATTTCGTTGAAAAATATCCGAATAGATTGAGATTGGATGTATACTACGCAGGATCCCAGATGCGAGTGGAACCTACCGAGGGCTATCAGAACGATCCAGACGGCAAACAAAGAAAGGTCCCCTCCGCTTATGTGAGCGGTGATAAGGTCGCATCGGACGAAGTCCCATCTAAAGAAAAAATATCCAAGAAAATAGAAATAGAGTTAGAGGAAGATCTTTAAAAAGTTACAGTGCAAATCTCTCGCCCTTTTCTGTAATACGATAGATCACAAAATTGGCCTGTCGTTCTCCTTCTATCATTCCGACGTCTTTCAAAATAGATAGATGGTAAGATAACTTCGAGTCAGCGATATCCAACAGCTCTTTCAAGAGACAGACACAGAGTTCCTGTTCATCTAGAAGAGTCAGTATCTTCAATCGGACCTCGTTGGAGAGAGCTTTATATATCTGGCTCTGTTCCTCGATCTTCTCATCTTTTATCTTCTTCAGAAGTTCTGCTATCCCCCCTCCTTGTTCTAGGTCTCGTTCTACTTCATCCGGGATCTCAATTTCTAGTGGCATTTAGATGAAAAAGGCATTTTAAAACTAATATACTTTACGAAAAAAAGAACCAAAAGATTTTTTAATAATATATGATTATTTATTCATATGAATGATCGTTTATACAAGTGTTTGAGCAACACCAACCGCAGAAAGATACTCTATTGCATAGGGGAGGAGGAAAAATGTGTTAACGAGATCGCGGAATGTTTAGACCTCGAGCAGTCTCTTACGAGTCATCATCTTAAAGATATGTTAGACTGCGCTCTCATCGAAAAAAGACGAGAAGGAAAACGTATCTACTACAAGGTTTCGGCGTCCGAAATACTCGAGATATTAGAGAAAGGAAAAGAGTTGGGAGATAAATTGGAAGAGAGGTGTTAAATATGGCAGAGGAGCAAGGATTAAGTTTTTTCGAAAAGTATCTAACGGTATGGGTCGCAGCATGTATCATCATCGGAGTGGCTATAGGTAGGTATATCTCTTTTGTTCCTGAGACTCTAGGCGAATTCGAATATGCGAACGTGAACATCCCGATAGCCATCTTGATCTGGTTCATGATATATCCTGCGATGGCAGAGATAGATTTCAAAAGTATCCTAGGAGTCAAAGAAAAACCTAGAGGACTCTTCGTCACCTGGACCTCTAATTGGGTGATAAAACCCTTCGTGATGTACGGATTGATCTATTTATTCATGAAGGTGATATTCAGCGGTTTTATTTCAACTGAGTTACAAGATCAATATATCGCTGGGGCCGTTTTGCTAGGGGCGGCTCCCTGCACAGCCATGGTATTCGTATGGAGCTATCTTTCAGACGGCGATCCCGCTTACACTTTAGTTCAGGTATCGACTAATAATATCATACTCCTATTCGCCTATGTACCTCTTGTCACGTTCCTTTTGGGCATAGGAGGGATAACTGTTCCTTACGACACTTTGATAATGTCCGTGGGACTTTACGTTGGTGTTCCTTTGGTCGTGGGATCCTTTTCTAGAGTCTATCTGATAGATAAAAAAGGCGAAGATTGGTACAACGAAGTCTTTTTAGAAAAGGTCGGAGATCTGACCATCCCGGGGTTACTACTGACACTGATACTCCTGTTCTCATTCCAGGGGGACATCATCGTCAGTAATCCGGAGCACATATTGCTGATCGCGATCCCACTGACGATCTTCACTTTCACGATATTTTCCATAGCATACGGTATGGCCTATCTTTGGGGGATACCCCATGATGTTGCGGCCCCTGCTGCTGAGATCGGAGCCAGCAATTTCTTCGAGCTAGCTGTAGCGGTTGCTATTTCAGTATTTGGGATGGCATCCGGGGCCGTATTGGCGACAGTGGTTGGAGTCCTAGTTGAAGTACCGGTTATGTTGACTCTTGTGGCTATAGCCAAACGGACCAGAAAGTATTTCTGAAAGCGATCATTATTGAGAGGTATCTAAGATGAAAACACTGCTTATATCTGATATACACGGGAACTACGAAGCGTTGAAAGGAGTTCTTAGAGAAGAAAATTGGGATAAGATATACTGTATGGGCGATATCGTTGATTACGGTCCATCGAATCAAAAATGTGTCGAGCTGATCAAGAAAAAGGCCGATCTTGTAGTTAGAGGGAACCACGATAACGCCGCGGCGTTCGGTGTAGACTGCGGCTGTGGCTACGAGATAAAGGACTTATCTCAGGAAGTGAGGAAGATAACAGTTGAAGATATATCCGAGGAATCTAAAGATTACCTTCGTGAACTACCAATGACTGAATCTACGGAGAAGTATTTTTTGACTCATGCTTCAAAAGATGATCTCTACAAGTACCTAAAGCCGGATACATCAGAGGACGAGTTTGAAGGATTCAAAGATTTAGATCAGGATATAGTTCTTCTTGGGCATACCCATATCCCCATGGATAGAGAAATCGACGGCAAAAGATACATCAATCCAGGTAGTTTAGGACAACCTAGAGACGGTGACACTAGAGCAGCATATGCAGTGTTAGAGGATGATGAGATCACATTTGAACGGTTAAAATACGATATCGAAACGGTTATTGAAAAGATGCGAGAAAAAGATTACCCTGAAAGAGCCATTAGGATCTTGAGAGCAGGTAAGGTGGTATAGATGGGCGATAAAGAAACTCCTTTTGGGCTGAAGAAAACTCGTAAAGGTTGCGCCTGTTCGGGTTCAAGTGACGTTACTATCGTAAATATCGATGGAAAGACAGTTGGGATCAGAGGCATGAAAAAGATCTTCGAGGAGTTAGAAGAGAAAGAGATAGCGCCCGATGAAGTCGACGAAGACGAATTGATAGAGAGCTTCAAAGAAGATAATTATATACCTCCTGAAAAGGAAAAAGAGTACAAAGATGCTATAATCTCAGAGTACCGAAACTACTTTGGATAAATCTTTCACCTCAGAGTCCCTTCACCATATTCCTTTTGTGTATCTTTATGGCTAGTAAAAGGAACAATCCACTGAAGATCAATAGTGCTAGTATTCCGATACCCGTGGGTAGAACATTTTTTCCACCGATTCCTGAATGGAATGAATCTACAAGATAGGTCAAGGGAGATATGTAAGACATGTATTTAATGACGCCTTTCATCTGCGAGAGCGGAATGAAAATACCGCTTATGAATATCAGTGGAAATCTGATCAGGCTGGAGAGCATCATTATCGATGAAGGCGAAGTGGTCGCTGGTGCAGAGATAAGCACTCCAAGCGATGAGAAAGCTACGGCTCCCATTAATATCGAAGCTAACAACATACCGACATTAACGATCTGCATGTTTATGAAAAATAAACTACCTACGAGGACAACACTTGAGATCGCTATACCAAAGACTGAACCCGCAAGTATATCTCCCATCAATACCGCTTTGATGTTGACCGGATATGATAGTAGTCTTTCGTATGTACCTGCCTGCCTCTCCCACGGTGTCACCAGCGGACCTACCGAGGAAGAAGTGAAAAACAGCGTCATCGCCAAAAATCCCGGGAAGAAAAGACTCAATTCCACTTTCCTGCCTATATAGAAAGCTAGGAACATCAGAAATGGAAACAAAAGACCGAATATGATCACCGGCGGCTTTTTGTAGTAAATCTTTACGTCTTTTTCAGCAGTAGTGATCACACCTCTTAAGAATTCTGAATATCTCATTCGTTATCACCTGTTAACCTGACAAAAGCTTCCTCGAGGCTTGGACCTTGGGTTCTCAAAGATAATATCTTTAAGTCCTCCTCATCCGTCAGTTTCACTAGTCTTTTAACGGTGACATCTGGATGGTCGGTGAAGATCGTCAATTTATCTCCTGACCTTTCTATCTTATTGACATGATCGTTGTGAAGCATATCGATGTCGAATTCTCCTTCTATAGAGACCTCGATCGATTGTGTTTTATCGAATGTATTCCTCAATCTTTCCGGACTGTCTATAGCGACTAGATCTCCTTCATGGATGATACCCACACGTTCACAGAGTTCGTTCGCCTCCTGTATGTTATGGGTAGTCAAAAATATTGTGCTCCCTTTCTCTTTCATCTCAGTTACGATATCTACAACCAGCCTTTTACTCTGCACATCTAGACCAGAGGTGGGTTCGTCAAGGAAAAGAACCGGCGGTTCGTGTATTATAGCGCATCCTATATTGACCCTCTGTTTCATGCCCTTGGAAAAGTTTCTTACTGCGTCGTTCTCCCGCCCCTTCAATTTCAATATCTGTAATAGTTCAGAGGCCCTTTTTTCCCTTTCCTTCTTCGACATCCCGTAGAATTTTCCTGCCAGATGCAGATTCTCCTTCGCAGTCAAGTCCACATAGATATTGCCGAACTCAGGTATGATACCCATTTTCATCTTTGCATGAATCGGATCTTTCTGGGGATCAATACCATCTATCAATGCCTTTCCAGAATCCGGAGTTATCAATCCGGTGAGCATCCTTATGGTGGTGGTCTTCCCCGCTCCATTGGGGCCTAAGAAGCCAAAGAACTCTCCTTTTCCTACCTTGAAACTAACGTCTTTTACCGCTTCAACATCACCGAAAGTCTTACTAAGGTCACTAGCCTCGACAGCTACCGTCATCCATCTATTCCTCCTCAACCACCAGCTCTATCTCTATCTTTTTCTTTGATAGTTTCCAGACCTTCTCAGGTGCTCCTTGCCCCTCTTCTAGAAATTTATCTACTTCGATTATGCCCGCTTCTCGAAGTTCCGACAGGTGATAATATAGACCGGATTGAGTGATATCATAGCCTTTCTCTTTCATTCCTTTCTTGATCTCTTTGGTTTTGGCCGTGCCGGTTCCTATGATTTCGATTATATCCCACCTGGTAGGACAGTGCAGCGCCTTGGCTAGACCTTGAAGCTTACTGATACGTTTTTCGGCTCTTTCTTTTGGCTTGTCGCAGCGTCCATTATTCTGTGAGCACATTTTGATTATCTCCTGATAATGGGAAATAAAAGGTTTTATTTGAGAGAATAATGCGGCGTTCCAGTCCCTTCAGGAATCTCTCTTTCCAGATAGCCTTCCCTGTACATCATGTCAGCGACCATCTTTATTCTATCTTCCGTCACAAAAGGCATACCTGCACAGCGGTCGACTAACGCTTCCGGACAGAATTTCCCGGAGTTACAACCTCCTGGATTTTCTTCCAAGTACTCCAAAACTATATCAACGGTCATCTCTATGAACTTTTTATCGTTCTGCCATGCTTTTTCTACGATCTCTTCCTTATTTGCTGTGATTTTTTCCACACTCATATGTATCAACTCCAATATTGCAGTATACCACTTAAGTATTATGGTTTTATATGTAGTTTTTCATCTACAGGATAACCGCTTATCCACTCTGCTTTTCGTACAATCTCCTGTAGGTGTCATTCCTTTCTATAAGATCTTCATGGGTCCCTAGATCTATCAGTTCACCATCTTTCAGCACACCTATCCTATCAGCCTTATCCAGGGTCGCGAACCTATGTGCTATCATCAGCACTGTCCGGTCTTCGAGCAGCTTTTCCATCGCATCCTGAATAAGCATCTCCGTATATGCATCCACGCTCGAGGTAGCTTCGTCCAGTATCAGTATCTTTGGATCGGCGAGCATAGCCCTTGCAAAAGACACAAGTTGCTTCTGACCTCCAGAGAGTTTAACTCCCTTTTCACCCACTCTGGTCTCGTAACCTTGTGGTAGGTCTTCGATAAAATCGTGAGCTTTGACATCTTTGGCTACCTTCACTACTTCTTCATCATCTGCTTCAGGCCTTCCAAAACGGATGTTCTCCCTTATCGAGGTATCAAAGAGAAATATATCCTGCGTTACAACTGAGATGATATCCCTTAACCGATTTTTAGGATATTTCCTCAGATCGATCCCATCTATTTTTATAGACCCCTCATCAACGTCATAGAGCCTTGTCAGGACGTTAACCACTGTGGTCTTTCCCGCTCCAGTTTGTCCCACTAGAGCAAAGGTTTCTCCCGCTTCTATCTTCAAGTTCAGTTCTTCTATCACTTTTTCTTTTTCATAACCGAAACTCACGTTATCAACTTCTATCTCACCTTCGATCTTCTCAGGAGCTTCTGGATCTTCTGGCTCCTTTATAGGACTTTCTTCAGATATGTATTCGTAGATACGGTCTAAAGAAGCTCCTGCGGATTGATAAGTATTGTACACCTGACTCATATCGGCAAGAGGTCCAAAGAATCTCCTTACATAATCCATGAAGGCTATCAGGACACCTAGAGTTACCGTGCCGTGAACAACGCCCCAACCTCCATATCCTAATACTAGCGCCTCACCAAAGACCTTACTCAAAGTCATGATGGGAAACAACAAAGAAAAGTAAGTGGCAGCTTTCAGATTTGCTTTCAGGTTCTTCCAGCTCAACTTGCTGAATTTTCCGGTGTTTATATTCTCTCTGTTCAACGCCTGAACCAGTCTTATCCCGGATAGATTCTGCTCTACATCCGCATTCAATTCGGCCAGTCTTTCCCTGACGTCACGATAAGCCATCCGCATCTTCTTACCTAAATAGTAGACCACGAAGAATATGAACGGTATGGTTATGAAACTCACAAGAGCCAATCTGACGTTCAGGAGCAACATGATCACTACGATGCCGACCATTATAAAAAAGTCACTCAACAGGTGAACGAATCCCGTTGAAACAAGGTCCGATAGGGCGTTCACGTCGTGAGTGACCCGGGCCATCACGTCGCCAGTTTCTCGTTCGTTGTAAAACTCGATCGGTAAACCCTGGAGGTGATCGTACAGGTCCTCTCGGATATCTCCTACGACGGTGTGACCAATCCAGTTAGAAAGGTAAGTTTGGAAGTACGAGAAAAACCAGTAAGCTCCATATGCCCCGACCATCATGAAAAATATCAATGTTAGGCCCTGCAGATTTCCTGTCATGATATACTCGTCTATCGCTATCTTTATCAGGAACGGCCCGGCAAGACTCGCTAGGGTCATCATCGCCATGGATAATATCGCAATAAATAGCTTGAGTTTGTACCGCTTCAGGTACTTAAACATGAATTTTAAAGCTCTTTTATCCAGCTGTTTCAAAGAGAAATCTTCTTCGCTATCGGACCGGATCCTTCGGCCGAATCCCCCTCTCATGTGGCATCACCCCTATCCTCATCTTCCCTTTTCAAAACTTGACTGTAGATCTTCCTGTAGAAACCATCTTTCTCTTCTAGAAGTTCATCATGATCTCCCCTTTCGACTATCTCTCCATCTTTCAGTAGCAATATCTTGTCCGCATTCTGCACGGTCCACAATCTGTGAGCGATAACAAATGTAGTCCTATCTTCGATCACACTTTTCATGGCTTCCTCCATCCTGTCTTCGGTTTCAACATCAACACTCGAGGTCGGTTCATCGAGTATCAGGAGGGCGGGGTCTGTCAGTAAAACACGAGCCATGGCAAGTCTCTGCTTCTGTCCACCCGAAAGGTCTACACCCCTCTCCCCGATCGGAGTTTCATAACCCAGCGGTAGGGATTCGATAAAATCGTGGATCTGAGCGATCTTGGCGCAACGGATTATCTCCTCCATGGATGCATCAGGCCTGCCGTATGAGATGTTCTCTCTGATAGACGCTCCAAAAAGGAATGTGTGCTGCAGGACTATACCCACCTGTCTTCGTAGACTGTCTATCGTAACGTGCTTTATATCGTGGCCGTCGATCAATATCTTTCCCTCGTCAGCGTCGTAAAATCTAGGCAGAAGATGCAACAAAGTGCTTTTTCCCGATCCTGTAGGACCAACTACAGCAACGGTCTCTCCGGGGTCTACTTCTATGTTGATATCTTTCAATACCTTTTTTCCCTGCTCGTACGAAAAGCTCACATCTCTATATTCCACTTTTCCTTCCACTAGCGGTATCTCTTGAGCATCTGGGGAATCTTTAACTTCTGGAGACATGTCAAGAACGTCAAAGATTCTTTCAGTTGCCGCGGCGGCTTGACTGCTCAGATTGATCATCATACCTGTCTGTCTCACCGGGCGGGTCAGCATCGCGATATAGCTGAGAAATCCTGCCATCATCCCCAAGGAGATCCTTCCTTCGATGACCAATCTACCACCGTACCAGACAACTAGAGCCGTGCTCAGCCCGACCAAGAAATGAACATAGGGCATCCAACGAGCTGAAACTTTGGAGGCCTTTATATTGATATCAACGTATTCTTGGTTCTGTTTATCAAATCTCTTTTTCTGCCGTTCTTCTCTTCCAAAAAGTTTGATGACTTCCATGCCGACGAAATTCTCCTGGACCATCTCTGTCAGTTTGGCAAACCTTTTCCTCACCTTTCTAAACATGGGTCTGACCCGGGACGAGTACATGTACATCCCGAAGATCATCAGAGGAAGGATCATTATGTAAAGAAGGCCTAGCCGGTAATCCCAGAACAACATGATTATCATGATGCCGACGATTGTCAATATGTTCTCAGAGACGAAAGAGCTAACCCTGCTGAGAAAACGGTGGAGGGTATCTGTATCGGTGGTTATCCGGGCCATCAGGTCTCCGGTTCTAGATTCGTCGTAAAATGAAAAAGATAGTTTGTTCAGATGTTCGTAAAGCTTGACTCTTATATCATGGATTATGCTCTGAGCTATGAATTCTGAGACATAACTCTTTATGAAATCGAAGACGCCTTTAAGTAAGGCTGTACCCACCATGGCGACTGCGATGATCCAAAGACCCTCTAAATCCTCCTCCATTATCATATTGTCTATACCATACCGGATCAACCACGGTGGGACTAACCCTAATCCAGTTGAGATAAAAACCGCCACCATCACACCTGCGATCTTCAGCCAGTGATCGCGGGCATACTCTCCCAACCTCAAAAGCGTTGGTAACATAGAATCTTTACGATCTTTTCCAGATGACTTATTCATGATTTTTACCTAATTATTATAGTTTATGACTGTAGTATTCTAGGACATATTTATTATTTATCTTCCATTGTGAACCTCGTAACTTTTTGAACTGAGTTACTAACTACACATCATGAGAACTTGCTTCTAGTGAGGGATCGAATATCAATTCTAATATCGTCTTTGAATTGATTCCAGTTTTTTGGTATATTCATGGTTTTTATCCTCAAAGTAAGATGGCTTTCTATATACTTCTCATCTGCTCTTCTCCAACTAACACTCGGCTAGCAAAGCAAAACTTTTAATATTTCTACTCATATGTGTAATTGAAAGAGGTAAAAGATGATGGCTGGAAGAGGTCAAGGTAAAGGTTCAGGCCAGGGTTCCGGACGAGGCGGTCGCGGGAAACAGCCCGACGGTCAAGGGCTGGGGCCAGGAGGAAAATGTGTTTGTCCTAGCTGCGGTTATGAAGAAGAACACCAGAGGGGACAACCTTGCTATGAGAAGGAATGCCCGAAATGCGGGACGAAGATGACTAGAAAATAGAAGACCGGTATCTTTTAATCCTGCCTGTTACTTCGAGACCTGCTGTATGTCTAGGGTCAAAGAGTTGTACCAGCTGGTCTCGGATATCTACTCTGAAGATGAATTTGAAGAAACGCTCGAAGAAAAGAGAGATGAATTCGATGGGTATTTTGACGATGAAGCCTTAGCTCACATTATCGTAGCTGAAGAAGGTAGGAACGAAGAAGCTATCGATGATATAAAAGATGTCGAGGTCGGCGAAGAATGCACTGTTGAGGGCGAGATAATAGATCTAGGGACCCTGAGAACTTTTGAGAACGAGGACGGTGAAGGCAAAGTTAGAAATGTACGTATCGACGACGGCACGGGCACGATCAAAGTAGTATTTTGGAACGAAGAGACTGAAATGGTTAAAGAAGAATTTGAGTTAGGAACCAAGATCAGGGTGATAAACGGCTACGTCCAGGACAAAGGTTATGGAAAACAGCTTACCACTGGAAGGGGCGGGGAGATCGAAGTCATGGAAGAAGATCGAAGGAAAAAGGATTAATAGTTTTACCCAGTTTCCCTTTACGATGGCAGATAAAACCGGAGAGGATGAACCGATGGAAGGTTATATCGAAGAACTGATAGAATGCCCTTTCTGTGGCGGATTCGTTCCCAACGAATTCGAATGTATTTTATGTGAAGAGGAACTCGTCGAGATGGAGATCGAAGGAAGATCAAAGATGGTCTGCTCCAACTGTGGTACGGAAGTGGGCGAGGCCGCGGAGGAATGTCCCGAATGTGATACTACATTCAGTTATTGACCTCTTTGTTCCTTTTCCTTCCAAAAAAACAAATACGAGCGCAGATTTGATTTAATGATGACCGAGGACGAGTTAAATTACGACGACATCGTGGATGTCTGGGAGAGGGAAAAAGACTCCGCCCAACCCTGTGCCTTACCGAAGAATTTTTACGAGAGATTGAGAAATTACATACAGGAGTTAAAAGAACAGGCGGAAGACATCGAGATGCCGCCGAAGGACAAGCGTGAGAAGAGGATACAAAAACAATACGAAAGAGTAAAGAAGATAGCAGATCATTTCTTTAAGGAGCGGCAGAAAAAGGTCGTTCTAGCCGCCTATCACAGCTCCCTCGGTGAGAAGGTCAATACGGAAAATTTGATAGACCGGGAATTAGAACTTTTAGAGGAGATATCGGATCTATTAACGGAATTGAAAGATCTGATGTTCTATGGAGAATACAAACCCAGGACCCAGGGCGAGGTAAATCCGGAAGAGGAAAGGGTAAAAGAGGAGGGCGAAGACACATCAAAAGAGAGTTCTTCAGAGGAAGAGGAAAAGCAGCAAGAAGGAGAGGAAGGAAGGGGACAAGAAGAGCAGAGTCCAGAAGTCGAAGCAACGGAAGATCAGGAAGCTAGTCCCCAGAAGGACAGCGAACAGAACATCGTCAAGCAGGAAGCTAACGCCCATGAAGAATTATTAGTCCATATAATAGAGGATGTTCCCCCCTTCGTAGATGTGGATAATGCCTATGAATTGAGAAAAGAGGACGTCGTCACTCTTCAGGAGGACATCGCTAAAGTGCTCATAGAAAGGGGGAAGGCGAGGAAAGTAAAACTTTGACTTTATTCAAACACTGAGTCGTACTCCTTTTCATCTATCAGTTCTTGGACTTCTGTGGGTTCTTTTTCATCGACGGTTATACCCATAGATACGCAAGTTCCGATCACTTCTTTTGTCTTCTGTTTCAGGTTCTTCCCAAGTAGATCGTCATCTTTCATCTCGGCTATCTCTTTTGCCTGTTCTATCGTGAGATCGCCGGCTTTGTTGGTTATAGGATTTCCACTCCCTTTTTCGATCCCGACTTTCTCTAGAACCAGTGCGGAAGTCGGCGGAGTCCCGACCTCTATATCGAAGTCACCGCTCTCGGTATCTACCGTTAGCTTTATCGGGACTTTCATACCTTTGAATTTATCTGTTTTCTCGTTTATCGCATTGACTATCCCCATTATATCGACACCTAAGGGCCCCAATTCAGGGCCTAATGGAGGTCCTGCGCTAGCTTCACCACCGTCTATCAAAGCTTCGATCGTCTCAGTAGCCATATTATCATCTCCTTTTTCTTCAATCTTCCTTTTCTAAAACTCTAACATGATCTCCTCTAACAGTGACAGGAATCGGGACTGTAGCTTCAAACAATTCTACGGTTATCTCATCATTATCTTCATCTATCTGGGCAACTCTGGCCTTTTCTCCTTTGAACGGTCCGGCCGAAAGTTCGACTATATCTCCCTCTGCGATACCTTCCACGGCGAGTTTCGGCGCTAGGAAGTGCTCGACCTCTTTTATACTAGTTTCCCCTTCTATGATCCCCTTTGCTTTTCTCGTTCCATCCGAGATCTCATCGACCATCGTCGGGTTCATCGCTTCGACAAATATGTAGCCCCTGACCGGTTTCGGAACGAGAATGGAGAAGACGCCCATATCCTTATCTTCTGCCCACGAAGCTATATAATCAGCTACGTTCTTCTCCTGATTTATCTGGGTTTTCATCGCGACCACGGCTGGTCTTGCCGTAGTTATCAAAGTTATAGAGTCCGATGAAAGTACGTCCTTGCTTGAGGTGGCGTCTATTATCACTTCAGCTTTATCACCATAGCTCGCTCCTTCTGGAGCGCTGACTTCGACCGGTATGATCTCTTCGTCGTTACCCTTAACTTCTATCGTCTTGGTGAAAGAATCAGAGGGATCGGATATCGTCTCTATCTCGAATAACTTAATCCTCCAAGGGATCGGCTCCTCTTTATCTGAACTGTAGAGCAGATGGATCTTTACATCTATCTCTTTAGTCTTGGAGGAAGAGTTGATCAATTTTACGTCATAGTTCGCCTCTTCCCGTGTAGGGATCGATTTTTTGTTTTCATCGCACTTTAAAAGGATACCCTCTTCTTTTTCCTCCTCTTCTTCTTTCTCAATCTCTTTTTCTTCCTCGGCGATCTCCTCTTCGGTGAAGTCATCTAGTAGCCCCATATTTCCACCTCATAGGCCCCCTATCCAAAAATAAGTAGGTACGTTCTCCCATAGCCAAAATATCAGGAAACCAAGTCCTCCAATCAACAAGACACCGGCTATGACTATCATCAGGGTTTTCTTGTACTCATCCTGATCGGGTTTTCTAGCCATCTTCAGGATACGGCCAAATTTACCCTTTCCGATCTTACCGGCTTTCTCTTCAATTTTATCCTGTACTCGCCAGGAGCCTTCGACTATATCCATACTTTTCCCCTCATGCTACCGTTTGGATCTCTTCTTCTTCGGCTGAAACGCTGCTTCCAAATATCTGTTTAGATTTTACGCCCGTGATCACTACCATGACCTTGAGAGTGTTCTCTTGGGTTGGCTCGACAGATGCTCCCCAGATTATCCTCGCATCTTTTCCGATCTTGCTCTCTACGAGCTTCGCGGCTTCCTCCGCCTCTGAGACCGTCATATCGTTTCCGCCGACGACGTTTATCAGGGCGGCGTTCGCGTCGCTGATATCTACTTCGAGCAGCGGAGAGTTGATAGCTTCTTTTATCGCCACCTCAGATCTATTTTCGGAATCGTCCTCGCCCATACCTATCATAGCAACTCCAGCACCTTCCATCACCGTTTTTAGATCGTTGAAGTCCAGATTGACAAGACCGGGTTTAGTGACGAGTTCAGTCATCCCCTTTATCGATCTAGTCAGGACTTCGTCGGCTACTTTGAACGCCTTGTTGAGTGAGAGTCTCGGGCACAGTTCTAGGAGTTTATCGTTTGGGATCGTGATTACCGTGTCGGCGACGTTCCTCAATCTTTTGAGGCCCCATTCCGCGTTTTCCATCCGGGAGGATCCTTCCGCTTCAAAGGGGGTGGTACATACCGCTACAGTGAGAGCGCCTTGCTGCTTTGCCATCTCCGCTATTACCGGCGCTCCACCGGTTCCTGTACCCCCACCTAATCCGCAGGTGACAAATACCAAGTCGCTTCCTTCCAAGATATCGTCTAACTTTTCTTTTGCCTCCTCAGTGGCTTCCTGTCCGACCTGAGGCAGCGCTCCAGCACCCAATCCCTTTGTCTTCCGTCTTCCCAGCAATACTTTCCTTTGAGAATGAACCGTCAAGAGGTGCTGTGCATCTGTATTCGCCGCGATCAATTCTCCTCCCTGGATGCCCTCTTCTGAGATCCTTTCAACAGTGTTACATCCAGCACCACCGACTCCCACTATCTTTATATCTGTCTTCAGGTCTGACAGCACTTCCTTTAATTCTTCGTCTGCAGTCGATAGATCTCGTCTTTCTTCATCTTTTTTCTCTATCGCTTCTGAATCTTCATTTTCAGCTTGTGATAGAGCCTCATCAACGATTGATTCCATAAATACACACTCCATTTGGAGATAATTACAGTAACACAATCAATAACCCCTTATATAAAATGTTTTGCCCCGGGACCAGGAGAACTTTTGGTCCTTTATAGAGTTATATCAGGGTGTTTATACCGGATATATTGCTCCTACTTTTTATAGGTTGCGAATCTCGTTTCCTTAACCAAATAGAAGTGAATGCTATCCGTCAGCGTGAGCATGGTAACGCTCGTGGCGGGACGAATGGCCTTTTCAATAGCAATGCGAGATTTGATGATTGATCCAGATCCTATGACCTCTCACTCCATTTCTCCCTCATCGGATGTCGATCTGTTCCCGTCAGGTAGGACTAGCCACATCCTCTCACCATGCGGTTTGAAATCTTCATAGGTCCTCCGACCAAAAATATTAATAATGCTTACCACCGATTCATTACCCCATGGCTTTCGAGAATCTGAAGGACGGGTTACGGAATGCAGTAAAAAAGGTCACCAACGCGAGTCACGTCGATAAAGACCTGGTCAAAGAAGTGAGTAAAGACATCCAGAGAGCTATGATAGAGGCTGATATAGAAGTACAATTAGCGCTCGAATTGACAGAAAAGATAAAAGAGAGAGGACTGACCGAGAAGCCTTCTTCGGAGATAAGTTCCAGGGAACATCTTATCCGGATCATCCACGAAGAATTCGTGAAGATCATGGGGGATGGAGTGGAATTAGATCTTAAACCGCAGGTCATCATGATGGTCGGCCTATACGGGATGGGAAAGACCACCACCTGTGGTAAATTAGCTGCTTACTTTCAGAAGAGAGGCCTAAACACGGCTCTGATCGCTGGAGACACTCACAGGCCCGCGGCATACGATCAATTGGAACAGGTAGCTGAAGATGCCGGAGTACCTGTTTCCGGAGACCCAGATGCAGAGAAAGCACCGAAGGTCGTAAGAGAGGGTATGCAGGAATTCGATAACTACGACGTTCTGATAATAGATACGGCGGGTAGACATTCGCTGGAAGACGAATTGATCAATGAGATAAAACTGATCAAAAATATCGCGGAACCGGATGAGGTCATCTTGACCGTAGACGCCTCCATAGGTCAGCAGGCCGGACCTCAAGCAAAGGCTTTCCACGAAGCGGTGGGAGTCACCAAAACGATAATCACCAAGATGGACGGTTCGGCTAAAGGAGGCGGTGCATTAAGTGCCGTTGCAGAGACCGACGCTCCCGTGGCTTTCATAGGTAACGGAGAGCGTATCAGAGACCTAGAAAAGTTCGAGCCGAAGAGTTTCACTTCTAGATTACTCGGCATGGGGGACATAGAAAAGCTGCTGGAAAAGGCAGAAGAAGTCGTGGATGAGGAAAAAGCGGAGGAAACCGCGAAGAAGATGCTCGCAGGTGATTTCGACCTGAAAGACATGTACGAGCAGATGGAGATGTTGACAGGTGTCGGCCCGCTTCAAAAAATAGTAGATATGCTCCCGATGGGGCCGAGCACGATATCTGAAGACGAGATCATGTCGACGCAGAGGAAATTAGACGATTTCAGGATAATAATGGACAGCATGACGGAGGAAGAGATGGAGAACCCGAACAAAATAAAAGGAGACCGTATCCGGAGGGTAGCGAGAGGTTGCGGGAAGAGTCCAAACGATATCCGGGAACTTCTCTCGCATTACAAGAAGACCAAAAAAGCCATCAAAGGCTTCTCCGGTAACCGGAAGATGAGGAAACAGATCAAAAAACAGCTGGACTCCGGGAATCTGAACTTTTAGTCCTCATACCCGCTCATCAGGAACTGGTCCAACTTCTCTTCAGCTTCTTTTCTTCTTTTTTGATGTTTAGATAAAAATTCCTTGAGATTCTCTTTTAAGATCTGCTTACATTCCCCGCAGAGGATATCTCCTTCTTTACATCTCTCTGCGAGGTCAGAAACTTTCTCATCGTCTTCTTCGAATATGAAATACCTGTAATTTTGTATCGCGCAGATATCTGGATCGCCGCCTTTCTTTCTCTGTTCCTCGGCAGAGACCCTGCCGCCGGTGAAAGCTTCGTTTATCTTCCTATCCACATCTTCACCCTCATCCGTAGTAAATATAGTGGTTTTGGGCCGACTGGCCGACATCTTTCCACTGCCGTCTAAGGAAGGGGCCAGCTTGTTGTGAAGCAGTGCGGGTTTCAGATATCCTATCGTCTCGGCTATATCTCTCGTCAATCTAAAATGGGGGTCCTGGTCTATCCCGCAGGGTATCAGAACCGGGATATCTTCATCTTCCAGTTCGCTCGGTAAAAAGCAGGGAGCCGATTGTATGGCCGTATAGAATATACTGCCCACATTGGTCGAATTATCGAAACCGAAGACCGCCTTCACGTTGGAAAAATTCAATCTCTTTCCTACTTTCAACGCAAGTGGATAAAGTTCATGGATAAAATCAGTATCGATAAATATATGTGTCTTTTCAGGATCGAAGCCCAGCGCGATTATGTCCTTAGCATTTTCTAAAGCATAAGAATGAGTCTCTTCCAACGTACTGTCGAAATTGAACAGAAATTTCTCGTCGTCGGTCAGCTGGAAGTAAAGCTCGACATCGAACTTGTCCTGCATCCATTTTGCAAATATCCAGGGCATCAGATGTCCTACGTGAGTGTGACCGGAAGGACCTCTACCCGTGTATAGAGCGAATCTGTTACCATCTTCGTATTCGTCGAGGATCCTATCTAGGTCTCTATGTGAGTAGAATATACCCCTTCTCAGCATGAAATGGGTCTCTCCTACCACATCTTCTATCCTATCCAACAGTTCCTCATCCACGCTTTCGGTACCGAACTTCTCTATCAACTTCTCGTAATCTATGTCGCCCTCGACTTCCCAGGGCGTTACGGTGAATTCGTCTTCAGATCGATCCTTTTCCTGCATCTTACTCCCACGTCCATAATCCAGGTTATTAAATAATATTTTCCATCATCCCACTTTCGCTCACCTCTCTCCCCGAAATAAGATTAAATAATGATCTTCGATTTCCCGAGTAACTATGAAGAAAAGAACTCATATGATCGGAGCTGTCTTTTTCGCTGTCCTGGGTTATCTTATCTGGCATTCTCTACATGTAGCTTTTCTTCTTCCCCCTAAACCATCCATAAGCTCTACGTTGACCTCTTTTCTATCCATGGAAGTCAAGATTTTTTTCGTGATGATATCGGCTTCACTCGTCGGTGGATCTATACCTGACATTTTGGATCCCCCTTTCTCCCGCCGGCACAGGGCCTTTGCCCACAGCAAAGTTCTATTGTATCTTTTTATCATAATATGGACGGTTTCGCTTTTCACCCTACTGACCGATCCAAATCTGATAATATGGTTCGTTTATTTTTTCCTCCTGGGTTACATCTCACATCTTGCTTTAGATTCACTCACACCTGCTGGATTGCAATGACTAGCGATCGAATATAGGGAAAAGCCAAAGTATTTTAGACTAATCTAGTCCCTTACGGGTTTGTTTGTAGATAGTACCCACCATTCTTTCCGACAGGAATCCCTCGGCAGCCTGCTTTGCTAGTTCTAAAGTGTCCATGGTATAATGCAACTCCTTTATCTTCCCGTTATTGAACTGGTAGGTGCATATCATTAAGACCTCGATCTCTGCACCATCATATTTGCCGGTGAGAGTATGCTCATATGCAGCTTTATCCCCTTCCCCAAATATGCCAGCTCCAGTTTCCGTATACTTCATGTCTTGAAGATTCCTCGACAACCACTCAAGAAGACGCCTGACTTCTTCTTTTCCTTCGAAGGTGCCAAAAGGAGTCACAAATCTTATGTTCTCCGTACAAAAAGATAATGTCTCTTCTATGTCCTTCTCCTCTATAGAGTCAACAAACTCACGCATCAATTCAAGATTTTTCTCTGTAGACATAATTATCCCGACACTAGTTAAACATAAACATATAACCTTTCTGTCTATCCTGCTCTGAATTCCCACTCTATCAGCACAGACGCTAAGCTCACACAAAAAAAGCAGATATAAAAAAAGCAATATCCACACGCAGACCTGTCAGATGACCAGACTGAAAGCTAAGCACAGTCCAGACTGTTAGTAACCGTGGGCTGAATACGTCGCCGAAGCTCCGTACTTACACCCCGGCTCTATCTAACCCGTCTTCTACGGGGGTCTTTGAGGTGCCTCGTTTCAGGGAGGGCTTCAGGCTTAGATGCTTTCAGCCCTTCTCCCTTATGGCTTAGCTACCCAGCGATGCCCTCTCGGACAGCTGGTAAACCAGTGGCCACGAAGCCCTGTTCCTCTCGTACTGAGGGCTCCTTCCCCTCAGGCACCAGTACATCCCTACTAAAAAGAAACCAACCTGGCTCACGACGGTCTAAACCCAGCTCACGACCCCTTTTAATGGGCGAACAACCCCACCCTTGCCAGATGCTGCACCGGCAGGATAGAGGGAGCCGACGTCGAAGTAGCAAGCCTCCAGGTCGATTTGGACTCTTGCTGGAGACAACTCAGTTATCCCTGGGGTAACTTTTCTGTTATCCCTGGGCCCCATAAATGAGCCTCAGGGGTTCGCTATGCCTTGCTCTCGCATCTCGGTCTGTTGTTGTTCCAAACCGAGTCAAGCCGGCTTTTACCATTGTATTCTACGGTGGGTTCCTGACCCACCTGAGCCGACCTTTGGACGCCCTTGTTATCTTTTTGAGGGTGTGGCGCCCCACCCAAACTGCCCATCTATCGATGTCCCACCGAAGCGGTTAGGGACACGATCTCAAAAGGGTAGTGTTTCATGGTCGCCTCGGCGGCAAGCTTGTGCTTGCGCCTGGGTAACGGCTCCTACCTACACTGCACATTTGAGGTCGTATCCCAACGACAGATTGCAGTCAAGCTCCACAGGGTCTTCTCTTTCAAGTAGGAAGTTCTGGACTGTGCGCCAGAATGTCATTTTCACCGGAGTTCAGGCTGGGACAGTGGGTCCTTCGTTGATCCTTCATGCAAGCCGCCAATTAAGCGGCAAGGTATTACGCTACCTTAAGAGAGTCATAGTTACTCCCGCCGTTTACAGGTCCTTCGACCTCTTGTAAGAGGGTTTCAGATACCGGCACTGGGCAGGATTCAACGGCAGTACAAATCCTTTCGGACTAGCTGCCATCTAGGTCTTTATTAAACAGTCGAGGACCCCTAGCTATTGCAACCAGCCTCTAGCGAGACTGGCACTCCTTCTTCCGAAGGTACGGAGCCAATTTGCCGATTTCCCTAGCCTGATTTTACCCGACACGCCTGGCCTTGCTAAGGCAGGGGCACCTGTGTCAGTTCTCGGTACGGTCTCTAGCATTGATTTATCAGCCCATTTTTCACGGGCACCAGGATTAGCCAGAAGCGGACTCAGTCCGCCCTATCAAGGTCTCACCCAGTTCTCACCATTACGGTTCTCCCCGGGCTTATACTTTTCGACAGAGCGAGAGCTCTGCTCAAGCGATCCCGATGCGTCACGGACTGGGCAGAAATGCTAGAGGCACAGGAATATTAACCCGTTTCCCAATTCGGAAACCTCGGTTAAGGGTTTCCTTAGGACCGGCTAACCCTCGGCTGAAAATCATTGCCGAGGAACCCTAGCCCCTACGGCGGAACGGATTCTCACCGTTCTTTGCTGCTACTCATACCAGAATTCTCGTTCGAACGCGGTCCACTCGATCTCACGACCAAGCTTCTACCCACGCCCGATGCCTTCCTATCAGGTTACCTCTCGGTACTCCAGAGTCTCGGTAGCTGGCTTAGCCCCGTCCATTTTCAGGGCCCACAATCTCGACTGGTGATCTGTTACGAACTCTTTAAAGGAAGGCTGCTTCTAAGCCCACCTCCCAGTTGTCTTAGACTGCGGACACCCTTCAATCTAACACTTAGCCAGCATTCAAGGGACCTTAACTCCAGGCTGAGTTCTTGCTCTTTCGGACACCAAGCTTACCTCGGTGCCCTAACTCCTGTCGTCTACGGCGATGATGAGTTCGGAGTTTGACAGGGTACCAAGGACTCTCGCCCCCGAATACCCAATCAGTGCTCTACCCCTTCATCTACCTCGGACAAGGCCTACCTACGGGTAGTCTCGGAAGGAACCAGCTATCTCCGGTCTAGATTGGACTTTCACCCCTATGCCCAAGTCACGGGAAGGATTTGTAGCTCACTAGCCCTGCAGGCTTCCACCTTCCTTTCGGAAGGCTTCACCTTGCTCAGGCATAGATCGACCGGTTTCGGATCTCTAACCGATGACTCCAGGCGAACACACCTCGTTCCTCTTCCGCAGATGCGGAATGCGAACTTGTTGGTTTCCCTTTGATTGCGCCCTTAGCAGGCTTAACCTCGCCATCGATCAGAACTCTCTGGCCCGTTTTTCAGAACGTACGACAGAACATCGGTCCACTCCTCACTAAGGAGCTTCAGCCCTTTCATGCCCTGTCAGTCTATAACCATCTGGTTTCAGGTTCTTTTCATCTCCCGTCAAGGATACTTTTCAGCTTTCACTCACGATACTAGTGTACTATCGGTCTCGAGACGTATTTAGGGTTAGGAGTATATGCCTCCTATATTCGCGCGCGATATCCAACGCACACTACTCTGGAAACCTCGAATCATCTTTCTGTCTTTCTCCTACGGGACTATCACCCTCTTTGGTGCTCCATTCCAGGAGACTTCGGGTTGGACAGTTAAGATGTGCCGAGATCCAAAACACCACATGTCCTAACTGTTTCCAGCAGGATTCGGTTTGCTCTATACCGCTTTCGATCGACTTTATTCACGGCATCTCTGTTGATTTCTTTTCCTTCCCCTACTAAGATGTTTCAATTCGGGGAGTTCCCTATCCTTACGGATCGCTGGAGGTCTGCTCCAGCAGGAAGTCCTATTAGGCAGTCGAGGGATCTAAGGCTCCTTGCACCTACCCCTCGCGTATCGTCGCTTGGCACGACCTTCGTCAGCGCTCGAGCCGAGCCATCCACCAGACGGCTGAGTGACTGCAACAATTACTTTCAGTCTGGTACACATCCAGGTCTGCGTATGATTGGTAATCATCGGATCAAATCGATCCTATACCCTTCCTCGACAACCCTTTTTCATGTCGCCGAGTGCATTATAAACACAGTGCGTTCGAACTATTTAAATCTGTTTTCCTCAAGCGGAAACCATCCGGCTTCCGCATGGGAAATGGAATAGAACGGAACCATCTATAAAAGGGTTTTGGAACCTCTTTGGGTATACTACTATTGCTATATTATCCGCATTATCTTTCTTTATACTTACCCTATCATCTAAGATCAAGTGGTAAACTATAAGAGTGAGTTTTCACATAGATATTTAGACCACTTTGTCTGACAAAAGTCCGACGGTGTTAGATGTATGAAGAAGATACCTACTGGAATCAGTGACTTGGATGCGATAATCGAAGGCGGTGTTCCCGCAGGTTCCGTCGTTCTTCTATTCACGGAGATCGGAGCCGGAGGTTTAGAATATCTCTATACTTCTTCCGCGAAGTTATTGAGAGCAAAGAATAAGCCAGAGGACGCTCCAACGGTCCTGGGAGACGAGTGTAAGGATTCTAAACTCCCGGGAGATATCCACTATATCACCTTTTCGAGGGCTAGAGAAGATATCTTGGAGGAAGTCAAGACCTCTTTCGACGAGCATTATTACGAAACCATCGAAGAGAGCGTGAATTTCAAGGATCTCTCCAAGGAGTACTTTCAGAGGACGATGGTTCCTCCCGGATGGTCCGGCGATGGAGAAGACAATCTATTCTCGGACAAGAGCGACACTGATCTTTTAGAGTCTCTAGTTGATTTTCTGGAAGAGAATGCGGAAGGAAACATGGTGGTGATAGATTCTTTAACCGATCTCTTGACCAACTCCTCGATAGACAACGACAAGTTGGTGACTATAATAAAGGGGATGAGGAGAGCTTCCAAGAAATGGGGCGGGGTGGCGTATCTACTGCTTTCAAAAGATATTGTGGATGAGGGCTTGGAATACCATATAATCGACAGCGTGGACGGCGTTTTCTCCTTCAAATGGTCTGACAACCCCCGTGTCTCTCAAAGGCAGAGATACTTGATTGTGGATAAATTCATGAGCGTTCTCCCACATCTCAAACGGCAAAAGATCGCACGCTTCACAGCTGAAGTGACCGATTATGAAGGTTATGTGGTAATAAATTACGAGAGGATAATTTAAGATGGATGTAGACGAGGTGTTAGTTTGACTGACAAAAATGTGAGAAGGATAAAGACCGGGATCGACGGTTTGGATGAGTTATTGAAGGGCGGGATACCAGAGGGCCATGTTTTCACTGTCATGGGCGCTTTCGGGACCGGAAAGACAACTTTTTCCCTCCAATACATATGGGAGGGCCTCCAGCAGGGCGAATCCGGAATATTCATCACTTTAGAGGAAGACAAAGATGCGATGATCGAAACCGGCCTCTCTTACGGGTGGGACTTTGAGCCATATATAGAGGACGATCAATTGGCTGTAGAAAAATTGATCCCGGCCGATGCCGAGGCCACGATACAGAGGATCAAAAGTGATCTTCCAAAATTCATAAAGAACTTCGATGCGGAAAGGATCGCCATCGACTCCGTGTCTCTTTTGAACATGTTGGCCGATGATCCTGAAGAAAAAAGGGATCAACTCTTCGCATTGACCAAGATGATCAAAGATACGGGAACCACCGCTCTCCTGACAGCGGAAGTGAAGGATGAAAACCCGGAGAGTTCTAGAGACGGTCTGATAGAATATACGGCCGATGGAGTCATACTGTTGAGATATAACCAGACCGATACAGGAGATGTACAGCTGAGCATCCAGGTCAAGAAGATGAGAAGGATCGACCACTCGAGAAAGATGAAACCTTTCGTCATCACGGACAGCGGTATCGATGTCCAGGTAGACGGAACGATATTTTAGATCAGAACTTGATCGGAACAGGATCGATATGGGTGTAGACATAAGCGACATAATAAAAAGTGAAGAGATCGACTTCGAAGATCTAGAAGATAAGACCATAGCCATCGACGCCTACAATATAATCTACCAATTCCTATCCAGTATCAGACAGCGTGACGGCCAACCTCTGAAAGATTCAAAGGGCCGCGTGACGTCTCACCTTTCCGGTCTACTGTACAGGAACGCGAATCTGATAGAGAAGGGGATAAAACTCGTTTATGTTTTCGATGGAACTCCAGATATAATGAAAGAGGGAACATTAGAGAAGAGAAAGGAGAGGAAAGAGGAGGCGAAAGAGGAGTACGAAGAGGCCCTGGAAGAAGGAGACATGAAGAAAGCGAGGATGAAAGCTCAGCAGACCTCCAGGATCAGCGATGAGATAGAGGAGAGCAGTAAAAGATTGCTCAACCTTCTTTCAATCCCGTGGATACAGGCTCCAGCCGAGGGCGAAAGTCAGGCGGCGCACATGGTCAAAAAAGGAGATGCCTGGGCAGTCGGCGGTCAAGATTACGATTCTCTGTTATGCGGCGCGCCTAGATTGGTAAAAAATTTGACCATCACCGGCAAAAGAAAACTCCCAGGCTCGGACGAATATAAGAAGATAAGCCCGGAATTGATGATATTGGACGATATCTTAGAAGAACTAGACATCACCCGCGAGCAGCTGATCGATATAAGTATACTCTGCGGGACCGACTACAACGAAGGGGTCAAGGGCATCGGGCCAAAGAGAGGTTTGAAATATATCAAGGAATACGGGGATCTTGAAGGGGTTTTAGAAGAAAAAGATAAAGAGGTAAACAATCACGAAACGATAAGGAAGCTCTTTTTAAAACCTGAAGTCACGGACGACTATTCTATAGAGTTCAAAAATGAGCTAGGCGACGTTAAAGGATTTCTCTGCGATGAAAGAGATTTTTCCGAATCGAGGGTGGAATCCGCATTAGAAAAGATCAGGGAAGGTTTCAAAAAGAGAGAACAGACCAGCCTTACATCCTTCTGATCTAATCTCCTTAACCATTTAACAGAATTCATCTAGAGAGGGGTTTGAGACTTTATCGTTTTCAAAAAGTGATTCAATCTGCCTCTCCAGCTGCTTGACCCTCTGATAAAGGTATTCTGACACCTCGTACTTTTCGACCATCTCCAATGAGAAGTTCAGGTACTTGTTGACGCTGCCTTCGTGGATCGTTAGAGTAAGGTTTCCGCCGCATTTACATTTCCCGCTCAAAGGCATCCTCCGATATTTGGTGTTGCATTTCGTACATCTGATCTGCTGCACACCGAATTTATTGAGGTTGCCGATCAGGTCCGGGATAAAATGATCGTTGATGACCCGACTCACAACGTCCGTTGTGTCAACTGCCCTTATCATGTCGGCCACTTTTAACTGTGCATCCATCTTTGTAGTCATCTTTCCGAGGCGCGTATATCTACTCATGCTCGGGCCCTGAGCTATATCCGAGGTCTCGTGGGTGTAACCGAAGTTCTCATACTGTCCCTCTTCACCCAATCTATCCTCCACGGTCTCTATAAGATCGCCCACCTCTTTTGGATCGGCATACTCCAACGTCTCCTCGTAGAATTCTAGAGGATATTCCCAGAGCGTATCCACATTGTGGGCTTCGCTGTCTATCTCGGACGGGTCTATCTTCGTGGTCATGACCAGCGGGGCATCCATGAGTCCCCCACGTTTTTCTGGTAGAAAACCCTCAGAAAAGTTCAATAGCCCGTCCAGTAAGAGCATGATGCAGTCTTCATCACCATCGCAGTTTCGTCTTTTCGCTGCATGAAAATGAGGATGTGCGTAGCAGGCCCTGCCTTCATGATAGCCTATTATCCTTCCAAGGACGCCGCCGGAGGTATGAGGAGCTAGACCCACGACGAGTTCTCCCACCAGGTCCTCCTTGCTTTCCGCATCGTAATACGTGTCCATGTCGTAATATTTCTTTAGAAGGTCGTCGACGAAATCGGCCACTTTAACCATGTATTTTCCACCGTCTTTCGAGATCACCATGTCCTGCGGCTTCAGATCGATCATCTGGTCTTCACTTTTCAGTTCTTGACCCTCGATATCTTTTTCATAACCCAGTTTTCTCGCTTTCGAAACTGTCAAACCTATCTCTTCAGGTTTGAAATGTGTTATAGGAAGGTCGGTCATATCGTACCTTGAAGTTCCATCCTTGAAGACGTAGATCCCATGTTTTGCTCTCAATATCCCTTTCTCTAATGCCTCTGGAGTTTTTGTTTCTGTGATCAATCCTTTGACGCCTTTGATCTTCTGGACATTGCCTCCTTCACCTAAGGTACTTAACGCTTCCCTGTAGATGTTCTTCATCGGGATCTTTTGTTCTTTTGGATCATCTATGATCTCGCATCTTCCGCCGCACGAGCATCTTATCTGGGCGCTGCTCTTACCACATTTTTTACATCTTCTCGCGCTGATCTCGACTTCAATGATCCCTTCGTCTACGGCTTTTTTAACCAACCTTTCTGACCCACCGGCCTCACTTAGAGGAAAGAGACCATGAACCGGAGGACTCATCTTTCTTTCTTTTGCTTTTTCAGGCCTCGCCATCCTAGACCCTATCGAGGTCGGACTTTTGTCTTTTATAGGGACTCCAGCAAGTTCACTCAAATAATCGAGGACTTCACTTTTATCGGAGTCTCTGGGCTTTTGTAGTGTTTCTTCTTCTAACCCTAATGAAAAAAGCAGAGGCCTGTATTCCTCGACGATGAGATTTTCACCGCTTCTATGAGGTAGACCTATCTCCTCCATTATCTCTTTTATTTCGGGATCCTGAGGTAAAAAGAGTCCCTCTTCTTTGATATCCCCTTCTTCAGAGATACGGTCTCTCAACCTTTTTATCTCGTCCACGCTGGCATAATTCCAGAAATAAACATATTCCGGATGGAGTGGATAACCTTTTTCTTTAGATAATTCTACGGCTTTATCTGCCGTGATGTCGTCCTCCTCCAGATCCTCTTCGATCTCCTGGACCCACCACTCGTGGCAGTAGGCTCCTGGAACAAGAGTGTGATTGTTCTCTACGAATTCCCCATACGGGATGAGCATCTCTCCCAGGTCTATGATCTCCTCGACTTGGTCCTGCAGTTCCTTACTTTCCTGTGGAGAGTCAACTCTTCTAACGCTTCCATCTTTCAAGAGAACGGTCGGCCCCTCAATGGTATCACATGGAGTTATAGCGCCGGCCTTCCCTGGCCTCTCGGTCTTTATCTGCGTCCCCAGTGCCAAGAATTCGTTGGTCAGATACATCCCCGCTGGATTCACCGCTACCGAGGCGAGTCCTTCGGATCTCGTCCTGCCGTACCTCAGTCTGAAGCCTCCGTTTTCGCTGGGATGAGAAAAAACTGGACGCCCAGCTATGGTCTCTTCTATGTATTTTGTTTTAGGAGAGACTTCTTTCTTTTTCTCTTCTTCCTCGGCACCTTCCCCCGAATCCTTCTTACCAGAGGCGAATTCATCTATATACTCATCTAAAAAATCCCATCCCTCGATATCTAGTTTTTTTACGTATTTTTTAAGCTTCTTAGCTTTCAGACACATACCTTCCGCGATGACCAGACAAGCGCCGCCTCTGACTTGATTTGTATCGACTCTCGGGAGATCTCTATTACCAGAGACCTCCTCTCTGCCGGTCCCTTCCCCGCTGATACTCACCGGGCAGCCCTTAATTATCAGAGAGATCTCTTCAGCGGAAGGAGTGTATTGAAGCCCCAAAGACTTCTTGTAAAGAGGGATCTCTTCCTTGAAGCGCTGTATCTCCGCGGCGGTCGCTTTAAATTCACCTATACCCATCTCTCTTCTTACCACGTCGGCTATCAAAACGGTCATGGCCTGCCCGGTTCCACCTGCGGAGCGGATGGGACCTGCAAAAGATAGTTCTAGATAATTCGTGCCCTGCCCCTCATCTTTGATCTCGATACCGCCTATACCCTCTAGGGGAGCGACCAAGATGCCTTCGGTAAGAACGGCCAGGCCTATCCTTATGGCATCTTCTAAACGTTCTGAAACACTTCCTTTTTCTCTAGAAGCGACTTCCTTCGCGATCCTGATCGAGACTTCCCCCCTATCGTATTTTTCACTCAGTTCCCTGATCTTTTCAGCAGTATTCTCCACTTCAGTAAGTTCTTCGGCTCTCAAGGCCAGATCTTCGGCTCTCGGGATCTCAACTTCTTCTTCCGGATCATATCCTAGTGACCTCGCTTTTTCGGCCAACTCGTAGCAGTTCTCAGCCTCATCCTCTAAGTTCTGAAAGTATTCTTTCATCTTCTCTGAGTGTACCAATTCTGACATCATTATCCCTCGTTAGGGAGCGGCGGCAAGGCATCGTTCCCTGCATCTATAGGTCAACTAAGGTTAAGATACCTTAGCATCACAGGTATTTTCGTCCCTTAGTATTTCCTTTCCCTGTACGGCTTTAGTAGTTACTTTTGAAACCCTCTAGGATCTCTTCCAACCTTCCTTCTTTTTGGATCTCTAACTCATAAGTTACGTCTATCACTGGCTTGTCCGTTTCCAGTACCCTGTTCAAATCTATCGGGGTTCCGGAGATAACGACCTCGCAATCCGAATCCTCGATGGTCTGTTCCAGATCCGAGATCTGGTCACTCGAATAGCCCATGGCCGGGAGTACTTCTTCAAGGTGTGGATACTCCTCGAACGTCTCATGTATCGTTCCCACGGCTGAATCTCGAGGATCTATGATCTCACCAGCTCCAAATTTTTCAGCGGCTAGTTTTCCCGCACCGAAGGACATCTCTCCATGTGTTACCGTAGGCCCATCTTCTATCACCAGTACTTTTTTCCCTTTGATGGCATCCGGATCCTCTGCCGTTACAGGCGAATTTGCTCTTAGGATCTCCGCATCCGGGTTTTCCTTTTCTATATTCTTTTCTAGCTGATTTATCTGTTCTTCAGGGGCGGTATCGCATTTATTAATTATACAGATATCCGCCATCTTCAGGTTGGTCTCCCCGGGATGATAAGTGGTTTCATGGCCGACCCTATGAGGATCTAACAGTACGATGTGAAGGTCAGGTCTATAGAAGGGTGTATCATTATTACCTCCATCCCAGACCAGGATATCGCCTTCCTTTTCTGCCTCTCTAAGTATCGCCCCATAATCCACCCCTGCATAGATGACCATCCCTTTGTTTATGTACGGTTCATATTCTTCTCTTTCCTCTATAGTACATTCATGGATATCTAGATCTTCATAATCCGCAAATCTCTGTACCGCCTGTTTTTCTAGGTCCCCGTAAGGCATGGGATGTCTTACGGTTACGAGGTTCAGATCATCTTCGTTCAGATATTCACATATCTTGCGGGTGGTCTGACTCTTTCCAGCTCCAGTCCTTACGGCGCACACCGAGATGACAGGTAATCGAGCTTTCAACATCGTTTCATTTACACCTAAAAGAGTGAAGTCCGCGCCGGCCGCAACCACTTCTGACCCTTTATGCATAACATATTCGTGAGGAACATCGCTGTAGGAAAAGACGACTTCGTCGATACGTTCTTCCTTCACCACATCTGTCAATTTTTCTTCCGGGATGATCGGTATCCCGTCAGGGTACAATTCCCCCGATAAAGAAGGGGGATATCTTCTCTCTTCTATATCAGGGATCTGGGTGGCGGTGAACGCTACGACTTTATACTTATCATTGTCCCTGAAGACCGTATTAAAATTGTGAAAGTCTCGTCCAGCGGCGCCCATTATCAAAACTCTTCTCTTTCCTTTTTCCATATCGTCCACCAACTTATCCTATATTAGATGAGTATTTCTAATTTTTGGATGGAGGTGATGAGACGCGATATTTATCTCGCATCTGATATCTATTCATCGTCCTCGCTCTTTCTCCTTAACACTGGCTGTATCCGCAGTTCGGACAGGTCCTGCACCCCTCGGTTAGAGTAAGCATGGCTCCGCAATCAGGGCAGGCCGGATTCATCCCCTTTGAGACCATCTCTTTTACCGAAGATGCCCCCTCGTTTTCATCAGTTGGGAGTTGTTTCTGTTCGGCAGTTTTCCTTCCTTTCTTATGCCACTTTAGAGCTTTAGCCATGGCGTCAGGGATCGATAATATCTTTTCTCCCTCCTCGTAGGCTATCTCTGGTGATCTTATACCTTCAAGCTGTTCGATGATCTCCTCGAGGGGGATACCGGAACGCAGACAGAGAGATATCATCCTAGCCAGCGATTCAGTGAATGACTGGGTAAATCCTCCCGCTCTACCTATCTGTGAGAACACCTCGAAGAGGCCATATTCATCTTCGTTTATCGTGACGTAAAGACCTCCATAGCCCGTATTGATCTTTTGCGTAGTTCCTTCTATAGCGGAGGGCCTCTCCCGAGGTCTTCTTTCGAGCACTTTTTCTATCTCCTCTTCTTCCTCTTCTTTCTCCTCACCTTCAACTTCCATGACCTGTTCCTGCCGGGAGCCGCTCCTGTAGACCGTGACTCCTTTACACTTCAAGTCGTAGGCGAGGTCGTATACCTCTTTTATGTCTTCCTTTGAAGCCTCATTCGGGAAGTTCACCGTTTTTGAGATCGCGTTATCTACGTGATCTTGGAAAGCGGCCTGCATCCGGATATGCCACTCTGGAGAGATCTCTAAAGCGGTTCTGAATAAGGGTTTGATGTCTTTTGGAACTTCCTCGATATCTGCTATCGAGCCGACTTCGGCGATATCTTCCATGAGTTCATCGCTGTAGAAGCCTCCATCTTTTGCCATCTCTTCGAAGACTTGATCGGGCATAACCATGCTCTCGTCTTCGAGAACATTCTTGATATAGGATACCGCGAATATCGGCTCTATACCCCCGCTGGCATTTGCGATCATACTTGTAGTTCCTGTGGGAGCTATCGTCGTTGTTGTTGCGTTCCTCATAGGTTCGTCGAACTCGGACTCGTTCCAATTCGGGAATTTTCCCCTCTTCTTTGCGATCCTTCTACTGACCTCTCTACCTTTTTCCTGAATGAAACTCATGACTTCATCCGCCTTCTCTATCGACTCTTCACAATCATAGGGGATCCCTAACTTCATGAGCATGTGGTGCCATCCCATAACACCTAGACCTATCTTCCTGTTCTCATTCACCCTTTTTGTTATCGCATCTTCTTCCCCCTCGTATCCTATGACGTTGGGAAAGTCTGAAGCGTCTATAACGTTATCCAAAAATCGTACCGCCATGTCCGTGATGTCTTCCAATTTATCCCAGTCGACCTCGCCGTCCGTGACGCAGTGAGCGAGGTTGATATGGCCGAGGTTGCAGGCTTCGAAGTCCTCCAATGGCTGCTCACCGCAGTTGTGGACCACAAAACCATTTGCAACGAAAGAACTAGTTTCAGGCTCAGTGAGATCGTAAACATCTTCATGACCCTCATATTCGATTGAATCTACGTTCACTTGGGATTTTTCGGAGTAAGGTCCTATCTCATATTCCTTGAGCAGAGCAGCAAGTTTCTCGTTTTTATCATCTCTAACGAATCCGATCTCATCTCTGAATCTCTTAAGGTTATCTTTACTTATCACGAGCTCATGTTGAGATTTCACGTGATACTTTTTCATGTTCCCTTTACCGTCTGGAAGTTCTCTTTCTCCTTCTTTTCTTCTTTCTTCGTAGATTTTACTTTTGACGCCGAAACCTAAAAGCAATTGTTGGACTTCTTTCAATAGATTCAATTCTGAGCTAGACAGTCTCACAGAAACACCCTTCTCTACATTGCCTTGAACGCTGCCGTCCGCCGTAAAAAGGCCTCTTATGAATCCTTTTGCTGTTTCTCTACCGTTTTTGAAAAGAGCGTTAGGCACCTGCAATTTGTTCTCATTGAGGCCGTATTCTTTAGTTATCTCGTACAGTCTTGCTGACCTGATCCTTTCTTCCTCGACGGAGTTTTCACCTCTATCTATCTTTTGTACTCCTACTTCATAATCGCCGTTTCCTCTAGGTTCACGGATTATTTGGTTCACTTTCTCAGCATATTTATCGGAGATGGTAGTGTCTTTGTCATAAAAGTGTAGAGTAACTCTGTTTTCAGACTCTTTGATCTGACCATCACCTACGATCCATCCCAAGACCAGTCCCTTTTCTAAAGAGCCCCCTTCACCAAATTCAGTTTCTCTATCGATTATATCTAGTTTCTCACCGGCTTTAAGATCCTTGACCTTTTTCCATCCATTGGAGCTCATCACCCGATGATCTTCCGTTAGTCTTATCTCATATCCTTCCTTTGTTTTTAAGTTAAATACATCTTTCGTGCCAGTTTTGAAAACATTAGATGCTTCTTTGATTTTTTCTTCACTCAATCGCCCGTCCACTACTACGTCTAGGTCATTTTCGTTCTCCCATAGTTCTTCAGCAGTGAAAACGCCTTCTTTAGTGCTTATCAATGTGTCGCCGGTAACGCAGGGGTTAGTTGCGTCGATATAATGGTCCGGATATTCCTCAACATCGAAGGGGTTGTCTTCGTTCACTCTATCCAAGAAAAGTATGCCCGGTTCGCCGTTCTTCCATGCCTGGCTCACTATCTTATCGTATATCTCTTCGGCGTTGAGTTCGCCCTCCTTCTCTTCATTTCGAGGATTTATCAGATCGTAATTTTCACCGTTATGGACCGCATCCATGAACTCTTCAGTTAGAGCCACCGAGATATTAAAGTTGGTGAGTTCCTCCTCGTCATCTTTTGCCTCGATGAATTTTTCTATATCTGGATGCTGAACCGAGAGAACTCCCATCTGGGCGCCGCGTCTTTTTCCGCCCTGCTTGATCGTATTGCACATCTCGTCGTATACCTTCATAAATGAGACAGGGCCGCTGGCGACTCCACCGGTCGATTTCACCCTGTCACCGCAGGGTCTTATCCTAGAGAATGTGTAGCCCACGCCTCCTCCGGACTGGAAAATTTTGGCGGCGTTCTTCACCTGCTGGAAGATACTGTCCATATCATCCATGGGTGAAAGGACGAAGCAGGCACTGAGCTGACCTAATTCTAGACCGGCGTTCATCAAAGTAGGAGAATTTGGTATAAAATCTAAGCTTGATAAAGCCTCATAAAATTCTTCCTTTTCCTTTTCCATGGTCCTGTCATCATCGTAATCCTCATTTACTTCTGCCATGGTCCTTGCTACTCTCTCGAACATCTCGTCCGGCGTCTCAACAACGTTCCCTTCCTCGTCTCTCTTTAGGTACCTTTCCTCAAGGATGTTCTCTGCATTTTTTGTCAATCCAGCCTCGCTCATATTCCTTTACCTCGACGGAATCTCAAATATGATAACCGACTTATGTATATTCCGATATAGGAACTATCATAATAATCCAAGTATATTGGAAAAGTACTGAAAATGTGTCATTGAAAATAATAAATAGCAGTTTTGATTTTACTATGAACGGTGATAAGATCGGCGAAACAGCTATCCTTGTTATAGATATGATAAATGATTTCGTGACCGGCAAGCTCGGCTGTGAGAACGCCGAGAACATAGTCCCGGACCTGAAAAGATTCCTAGAAGATGCAGAAGAAAAGGGCATCCCTCGAATATTCATCCAAGATAACCACGAAGAAGACGATCCGGAGATATCACACTGGGGTCAACACGCTATGAAAGGAGAAGAGGGTTCGGAAACTGTACCTCAACTTCAGGGGCTTGCGGACGAAAGATTGCGGAAAAAGTTTTACGATTCATTTTACAGAACTGACCTCGAGCAGGTGCTGGAAGAAAGAGACATAGAAGAAATGATCCTGACCGGGGTGACCACTGATATATGCATACAAAATACGGCTGCAGGAGCTTTCTATAGAGGGTATGATATAACTGTAATCGAAGACGGAACTGCCGCCCTCTCCCAAGAAAAACATCAAAGGGCCTTGGACTATATGGAATCTATATTTGGCGCTGAGATACTAAAGCTTGAAAAAATAAAGGAAAGATGGTAGTTAGAAAAGGGTTGGTTCACTCTATATCTTCATCGTCTGGCTCTATCTGGTCACTTTCCTCTGTTTCCTCTATCTGTTCGACTTCCCCGCTCCCTTCACTTTCTTCTGGTCCTTTCCATCCGTGGGCCTCTTCTCTTGGTGATCTTTCTTCTTCTCTTATTCTCCTGGTCTCGGCCGGCTCTTCCTTCTCTTCAGTCATTTCTTCTTTTTCCTTCTCCCGACCTTTAAAGATGTCCGGTCCTTCTCCTCCTTCTTTCATGAAGAGCATGTACCCGCCTATCAATAATATTATCACCAGTACTATGATACCTAAAAGACCGAGTAAGGAAACGCCGGCGACCGTTTTAAGGTTCATCGCTGAAGGATCTTCTTTTACTTTGATCGGCTCAATATTAGAGGAATATCCCTCCGTGGCTGGTGACTGCACGTAGAGATGGTAGGTCCCCTCGGATGCTTCGGGAGCGTTTATAGTGAAACTCCCCTCCGGACTGTCGGTCTGGATCTGTCCGTTCTTGCCAGTGGAGTAGAAGCCATACTGGAGTGTTATCTTGTCCGGTAATTTAGCGTCGCCGACCGCCCTCAATTTGTAGTCGACCTTTAACTCCTGGCCGGGTTCGTAAACACCGGTCGTATAACTGGACTCCGTGGCTATGTTTATCTCGATCTGGATCCTCGATTTTTGATAAATCGTCAGTTCTTCCTCGACCAGGATGTTTCCTGAAGAGACCACTTCCATCTTGACTCGATACATGGAAGCGGGTTCTTCTGGAACGTTGAACTCAAATTCGTTTCCTTCGGGTTCCCCCGTCTTTAAGACGTCGCCCAGCTCGTCGATTATCTTGTATCTCTCCGTATTTGTAGAATCACCGCCGATTATCTCATACTCGAAACCGATCGTCTCTCCGCCCTCGTATTCGTTTTTATCGGCGTTCAGTAGAAGTTCTATCTCGGAGATTGGTATCTCCATCTGGTCTGAACCCGTGGTCTTTTGATCCACTTTCGCATCGACTTTCAGATACAGCTTTTTATCTTGGTCGAAATTGTCGGGCACGGTGAATTCGATAGTTCCTCCTTCGGCAAATCCCTTGAAGTAAACTCTATTTGAATTCATGGCCCCATCCGTAACTTCATATTGTACATTGGCATCTACGAGTTCTCCTCCTTTAGTGACCGAATAACTAACTTCGACGGTCTCACCTGGAGAATAACTGTGTTGGTCTCTATCTAGATGGACGTTGAGATTATTGATCTCTTCCTTTATCTCGACCTGCTTCTCTTCAGGATAACTTATAAAATCGTTTTTCTCCGCACTCATATTGAGTGTGTAGATTCCAGCGCTGTTTGATGGAGTTGACACGGGAACTACGACTTCACCGTTGTCCCCAGTCGCGTCATTTATATCATAATCATTTATAACTTCTCCTTCCTTTTTGAGTATGACTTCGATGTCTGCGTCTTCTACTCCTACGTCTGAGCCCTGGACTATGGTCCTAGCACTTACATAGATCGTTTCACCCTGCAGATATTCTCCTTTGTCGGTACTGAAATCATCTACGACTAATTCTCCAACCCAGACATTGCTGCTCCAGTGCGTTGTATGGTCTTCATCAGTCCCGTTAGCCCAGAGTTCTATATTGAGAGAACTTGGCAGATAGATGTCATCTCGAATTTCAAAACTGAAATGATCATCATAGGTATCTAAATCTTCACTGATCACATTCATCTCGAGATCCTGGTCTTGATACATGATCCTATATTCTACGTTAAGGTCTTCGGCACGTGAACCGTCTATCTGTTCCTCTACCGTATAATACACGTCTACGCTCTCGCCGGGGAGGTAGGCCCGTTTGTCCGTTGTTGCCTCTAGAGAATATTTCTTCAACTTGAAAGGTTCTGGATCCCCCAATGTATCCCCATCTGCTTTGACCACTACGTAATAAGTACCATCTACTTCATCCTCTGGGATGGTGTATTCTTCCGTCCAAAGCTGATCTGTGAATTCCTGATCGGTCCATTCGGCTCCATCCATGATTCTATAAGGATCTTGGGTTGAATTCTGAATACTTATGTCCACTTCCTTTTCATAATTACTTTCGATCCGTATCTCCATAGTCTGTCCCTGGGTATATTCCTGATCGATGAATATCTCCACGCCTACTACCGTGAAGGTACCGCTGCCATATTCTTCTCTTTCTCCACCCTGCTGGCTGTATATCACTAGTGAATAGTCTCCAGGTTCGCCTAATTCCCAGGCTCCGAAGTTATCCTCCACATTACCGTTCCCGTCGAGATTATAATTGCCGAGGTTTCTCACCGTTTCTCCCCCTTTCTCGACACGGATATTGACGACCATCTGTGCTTCGGGAGGATGCCCATGTTGATCTCTTACTTTAGCCGTGAAGTAAACGGTCTCACTCTCATCGAAATTAGAATAATCAGGGTTCTCCCGCTCGCTTGTCTCGTAAGTGTCAACTCTAGATTGCTGAGTAAAGATCTGTTCTTCATAGATCAGTATGTCCTTAGTGTCAACTACTGCTCCTTCACCAGTATGGTAAAGTTCGAGATAATAATTTCCCACCACGTCATGTTGAAAGAAGGTAGTGGGATCTTCGGCACTTCTAAAGACGCCGTCCTGGTCGGTTGTAATGACTATCTGATCTACAGTCTCGTCGTTTTCATCCATCAACCTGACCCGGTATTCGGTCCCAGGGTCTGCAAATACTCTAAAATTTATCTCCTGGTCTACCAGGAATTCAGATCGTTTCTCTCCCTCTCTATCGGTTGAGTATATATCTCCGCTCTGTGCAGCTGCCGGAGTTACCAACAATGTTAACAAAGAAATCAACAGCAGTGCTATCACTACCATATTTACAATTTTTTTACCTTTCATCATTCTCACCTGTCAGACATAATCCTTTAAGGCCAAATGGGCTTTTTCATATATAAACCTTTTAGTATGGAAAGATTGGATATGGAATCTATACACGTTAGTCGTCAATGATTAAATTTAAATATGGCAGTTCGCAATCTGGTGGGGCATGATGAGTTTTGAACGGGAGGAACCAAAAGGATGATCAGATTCGGTCCGAGCGGTATCCCACTTTCCTGCAAAGGCAGAACCCTAGAAGACGGGATCGAAGATGTACATAAGCTGGGGCTTAACGCCTTTGAGGTCCAGTTCCTTCGCCCGAAAGTTAGGACCAGACCGGTGGAGGATGAAGAGATCGGTCTGAAGGCAAAAAACGTGCCTGAAAAATTCATCATCGGGGTGAATAGAGGACGAGATTACAAGGAGATATTCGTCGAAGACCTCGAGAAGGAATTGAAGAGAGGAGATATGATCCACTCCATAACAGGTGGAGTTGCGGAGGATTTCTATAAATTCCAAAGACTGTCAAGATTGAGTAAAGAATTGGACGTGAAGATGTCCCTTCATACCCCGTATTATATAAAGTTGACAGAGACTGGAACCGAGGCGGTAGAGAAATCAAGACGCCATTTCAAGTACGGAGCGATCATGGCGGATATACTAGATGCCGGCACGATCGTCACCCATCTGGGAGTGAAGGAAGAGGGAAAAGATAAAGATGACATCGAGCAGGCAGTGGTTGAGAATTTAAGGGAACTTAGAGATTGGATCACTGAAAAATGCGAAAAAGACATAAAGATAGGTATAGAAACCCAGACAGGTGAAGATGTCTACGGTAATCTAGACGAGATACTCGAGATCTGCCGCCAGGTCTCAGAGACAGTTCCAGTTATCAATTTTGCTCACATCAAGGCCGAAGGTAATTATTCTCTGAAGGATGAAGAGGATTTCGCTGAGATCTTCCATAAATGCGAAAATTTCGTTAAAGACGAATACTACGTCAACTTCTCCGGGGTGGAGAAAAGAAGGACCGGGGAGTGCAGGATGACACCTATCAAGAGGGGAGACCTAAACTTTGAGGATCTGGTGGACTACCTTATCAAAACGGAAGATAATATCACTATCATCTCGACCTCCCCGTTGAAAGAACACGATGCCATGTACATGAAGGTCATATTCGAACGTATCTATTCTAGAGAGATCGGAAAAGAACTAAGAAGAGAGAATAAAGATGAATAAGAAAACTGAAAATAAGATATTGAAAGAAAGTATCGACTGCATCTTAGATACGATCGATGATTCTCTAGAGGATCTAGAACTAGATAAGATAAACAGAGCGGTGGACATACTGACCTCTTCGGATCACGTCTTCATATACGGCTCAGGAAGATCTGGATTGGTCGGTAGGACTTTCGCCATGAGACTCATGCAGCTCGGCCTGAATTCTTTTTTCATAGGGGAAACTATAACCCCAGCAGTCCAGGACGGTGACTGTGTATTCCTCGTATCTAAGACTGGAGAGACTCAAACTGCAATCCAGGCGGCCAGGATCGTCGAAAATAGGGTACCAAAAGCCGAGATCATAGTAGTTACCGCTAGTCCGGACTCGACTCTAGCGGAGTTCGGAGATATAAATATAATACTGGATATCAAGGACAAAGAGGAAGATCAAAAACTTGCACCCTTAGGCACTATCTTCGAGGATTCAGCCATGATCTTTCTCGATGGGCTGGTCTCGGTGTTGATGGAAGATCTCGATGAAGAAGTAGACGACATGAAATACAGGCATCCCATCCTGATATAGATCTCTGGGATGTTTCATCTTTTTCAGTTTCAAAACCTTTATATGTCACTTAGATTGAATCTATTATGAGATGAAAGCACAGGCTCAAACCACCGGGCTGTTCGTCTTCATGTTCATTTTCTTCATAGGGATAGGGTGGTTGATAGGCGGATTTTTCCTGGGAAATTGGATACTTGGAACGCTCCTTTTCTTGGGCATCGCGGCGGTGATGAACCTCGTAACTTACTTCTACAGTCATAAATTGATCCTAAGGTCTCATAACGCAGAGATCATAGAAGAGAAAGATAATCCCCAACTGTACAACATAGTGAAAGAGGTGGCAAGAGAAGCGGATATAAAGATGCCGAAAGTGGCCATAGTCCCTTCGAATACGCCCAACGCGTTCGCCACCGGTAGAAACGAGGACAACGCAGTCGTTGCCGCCACGGAAGGCATCTTGAACATCCTGGATGAAGAGGAACTCAAAGGAGTCCTTTCTCACGAGGTCGGTCACATCAAAAGTAGAGATATGCTGGTCATGAGCATAGCAGCTACGCTTGCCGGAGCTATCACGATCATGGCGAGGCTGGTCTGGTTTCAGATGTTCTTCAGTCGAAGAAGGATAAATCCAATATTTTTGGTCGTGATGATCTTGGCTCCTATCGGCGCCATTATAATAAAACTTGCAATCTCTAGAAAAAGAGAATTCAAGGCGGACAAGAAAGGGGCCGAGATATCTAAAAATCCCAAAGCCTTGGCAAGGGCACTCGAAAAGTTAAGTGCCGAAAACAAGAAAAATCCTATGAAAAGTAAAAGCACCACGACCTCTTCACTCTTCATAGTGAATCCCTTCAAGAAGAGCACTTTCGTGAAGCTTTTCTCTTCCCATCCCCCGACCGAAGAGAGGGTCAAAAGGTTGAGAGAGATGGCTAAGGATTTCAGCTATCTATAGATATTTTCCTTTTCTTCTTTCTACCTTCCGAATATATAAGTAGGGATTCTTTTTTGTACTTGTAGAATCGTGAAAGTGAAAGCGTCAGCACCTGGAAAGATCATATTGTTCGGAGAGCACGCCGTGGTCTACGGAGAGCCAGCTTTAGCTTTAGCGGTCAATAAACGTTCCTTCTGTGAGATCTCCAGTTCTTCATCTGAAACGACCGTGAACGGTTATCCGATCCAGGAGGAGTATCACAGTTATATCCTAGAATGTCTAAATCGCGTGGGCATCGATGATGATTTAAAAATAGAGACTGAAAGTGAGCTCCCGAGCGGCGCAGGTATGGGTTCTTCAGCGGCTATAAGTGTATCTACTCTCGGCTGCCTTAGGAAGCTTGCAGAAAACGAAGTAACTGAAGAGCAGATAGCTGAGGACGCCTTCAATGTCGAATTCGAGGTCCAAGGAAATGCGAGTCCCATCGATACCTCTACCTCCACTCATGGCAGTGCGATCATGGTTTCAGAAGAGAAAGAGGAAGATTTTTTGTGGGAGATCGGGAAGAAGGAAAAAAGATGGAATATCCATCATAGACCGATACCGGACGTCAAATTCGTGATCGGAGATACTGGCGTTCATTCTCCCACTGCTCCTCTGGTCAAGAAAGTGAAGAGATTCTACGAAAAAAATAACTTCGCAAAAGAGATAGTCGAGGACATTGGAAGGATAGTGAGAAAAGGAAGTTCTCATCTGGAAAGTGGTGATATAGAGAGGGTAGGAGAGCTGATGGACGAAAATCAGCGCTTACTTTCGATCCTTGGAGTGAGCCATCCCAAGTTGGAGAGGCTGATAAAAGGTGCTAGAAAATATTCCTATGGTGCAAAACTTACCGGTGCGGGAGGCGGCGGGTCGATGATAGCTTTGACCGACCAGCCGGAAAAAGTTGCGGAAGTCATAGAACGAAGAGGAGGAAAACCCTATATTTTGAATTCTACGGAAATGGGTTTATCCTTTGGAGAATAAGATTGATGATAGGAGATACCTTTAACGGATAGAGTTAACACTTCGTGAGCTAGGAAAGGATCGATCCCGGACCAGATTTTGATGAGCTAGGTCCTTTTTAGAAGGGTTTTATCTTTTCTCTGTCTATCGCGATGCCTTCAGGGGTGACCGCGAGGAAATCGTTTCCTATTCCCGCTATATCGCCAGAAACATCGCTCGCTACCGCCTTCAGTTCACTCTGCACCCTTTCCAGTGCATCCTCATTTCCCGCTATTGCTTCAGTATCTACAAGGAGGATGTTGCCGTCATACACCTCTTCGGTGACATCTCTCACATCTTCGAACCGATGTATCTCTGCGATCTTGATCAAAGTATCGGCTTCAGAGAATCCTTCCTCTTCATCAGCGAGATGAGTGAGGTCTACATATTCTTCAGATTCTAACTCTGGTCCTTGTCCCTTTTTCTTCTTGAAATGGGTCTTCTTCTTGATGAAATCTCCTATCATTGGGTTCACGTCCGACTATGGGATTGATAACTACCAATAAAAATCTATCGGTACAAAAGAGGACAAAAGGGAAAGCAGAAAAGGTTAATATCACTTCTTTTTATGAGCTTACACAGATTGCAGGCGTGATCTAGTCTGGTTAGGATCTGAGCCTTCCAAGCTCATTGGCCGGGTTCGAATCCCGGCGCCTGCATTTTGGCGGTGGGATGAGAACCCTTGGGTTCTAAAGGAATGAATTCCTTATCACCCTCACCAGGTATGCCTCGGGTTCGCGAGTAAAATTTTTAAAAAATTTTCGAGCTGTTAGAATCTTTGATTCTGACTAGAATCCCGGCGCCTGCATTTCACCAAAACTCAATACTGCCTTGTTAAACCCATCAACAATAGTTTTGTCTGACAGATCAATCATTGAATTTATATCTCACTAGTCTTATCCCCAACCATGAAACGGATACTCATAGGAGTCGCATGGCCGTATGCGAATGGTCCAATACACATCGGACAGGTTGGCGGTTGTTATCTTCCCCCAGATATATTCAGGCGCTATCACAAGATGAAGGGGAACGAGGTCCTGATGGTCTCGGGATCAGATCAGCACGGCACCCCTGTAACAGTAACTGCAGAGGAGGAAGGATTGACACCGAAGGAGACCGCCGAAAAGTATCATCAGATTAATTCTAAAGCGCTGAAAGACCTAGGTGTGGATTTCACACTTTTTACCTACACGATGAATGACACTCATAAAAGGGTCGCACGGGACATCTTCAAGACCTTATACGAAAAAGATCACATCTATATGGACACGATGGAAACTTTTTACTGTCCACACTGTGAAAAATTCCTCCCGGATAGGTATGTTATAGGCACCTGTCCGGAATGCGGTCAGGAGGAGATCGATGGAGATCAGTGTGATGAATGCGGAGCTTTATTGGATCCAGAGGACCTGATAGAACCGGAATGTAAACACTGTGGGGGAAGGCCCGAGCTTAAGGAAAGTGAACATTTTTTCCTGAGACTTTCGGCCTTCCAGGAAAAGTTAGAAGAGTATGTCGAAGATAAGGATCACTGGAAAAATCATGTTCTGAACTTTACGAAAGGATGGCTGGACGAAGGGCTCGAGGACCGTCCCATATCTAGGGATATGGAATGGGGCATCCCTGTCCCGGTTGAGGGATATGAAGAGAAAAAAATTTACGTCTGGTTCGAAGCTGTCATCGGATATCTATCTACATCGATAAAATGGTCAGAAGAAACAGACGGCGATTGGACCAAATTCTGGAAGGACCCGGATGCTGAACACTATTACTTTTTGGCTAAGGATAACATCCCCTTTCATACTATCATATGGCCGGCCATGTTGATGGGTTACGACGAGGACCTGAATCTACCTTATGATGTCCCCGCCAACCAGTACATGCGGCTTGGAGGAGAACAGTTCTCCACTTCTAGAGGGATAATAGTTTCCTTACCCGACGTATTGAGAGATTTCGACAGCGATGCGGTCCGGTATTATATCACTACCATAATGCCGGAGACCAAAGACACGAACTTCACCTGGGATGAATTCCAAGAGAAGATAAATTCAGAACTCGTGGGTAATCTAGGTAATTTCATACATAGAGTTCTTTCTTTCACCCATTCTAACTTTGACGAGACCCCAGAAGCGGGAGAATTGGAGGAGAGGGACACTGAAGTTATAGAAGAGATAGAGAAAAGAGTAGAGGCAATTAGTGAGAAACTAGAGGGTAGAAAATTTAACAAGGGATTAAAAGAACTGACGGCGCTCTCTAGGACTGGAAACAAATATTTCAATGACAAGGCTCCTTGGGAAGAAGTCGATGAAGATAAAGAATCGGCTGGAACCACCATAAATATTTCTCTTCGGATAGTAAAAGCTCTCTGTGTAACCGGGGCTCCCTATCTTCCCGATAGTATGGATGAACTGTGGGTCTATCTGGAACAGGAGGGCAGCGTTCACGAACAGGACTGGAAAGAGGCTATTGAGCCGATAGAAACCGGGATAGAACTAGACGAACCAGAGCCACTCTATGAGAAGATAGATCTATCCGAGATGAGGGAAGAGACTGATTTAAGGAATTCACTGGAAAGATTGGATCTCAGAGTAGGAGAGATAAGTAAAGTACAGGAGCATCCTAACGCCGACAAACTGTACATATGTCGAGTGGACATGGGAGAAGAAGAAAGAACGCTAGTAGCTGGTCTAAAGCCGTACTACGATAAAGAACAGATGGAGGATAAGAAGATCGCCGTCGTTGCAAATCTAGAACCCGCTAAATTGAGGGGGATCGAATCCGAAGGTATGATGCTGGCGGCTCAAAGTGATGACAAGGTCTCTCTACTGGAACCTAGAGGAAATGTCGGGGAGAACATAAAGGGAACTGGACCGGGTGCCGAGATGATCTCGTTCGATGATTTTGAGGAGTACGAATTAAAAACCGTGAAGAAAGAGGACGGAAAGATCATAGCTGACGACGTCGTGAATTTGATAGATGCCGAAACCTTCAAAGCCAAGGAAGAGGAGGAGGAAGAAGAAGGAAAAGAGGTTGAAAGGGTTGGAGTCGCCCTTATAGATGATGAGGATAATGCCTTACTCCTAAAAGATAGTGAAGGTGTGGTCCGATTGGACGAAGAGCTACCACCAGGCAGCGAAGTGATGTGAATCTGAAAGCTGATGAATTGTGATATTGACCTATGATTTGTGATATTGAGAGATGAGTTCAAAAAAGGAAGAAAAAGGTACTAAGACCCTGTCTACTATAGCATCACAAGACTTCTAGGCCACATCTCACCACGGTCTTCTGCGTCTCTTTCTTTTCCTTCTGAAGAGTAGGAAGATCACCACCGCAGCACCTATGCCTACGGCTGCTATACCTGCATACAGACCTGTATTGGTTTCCTCTTCGATGTAGAACGTACGGCTCAGGTGCACTTTCTCTTCGCTCCCTTCGATCCCGTAATCTACCTTTATCTCTAGTTTATGTTCACCAGGACCGAATCCACTGCTAGACCAGTTGAATTTAACTTTTCTACTTTCATCAGGTCCTAAATTTTTGATCGTCTTCGTGTTTATCAACTCGCCGTCGATATAGAGGTTCACATCGGTTTCTTCTATTTCATAGGATGTGGGATTATCTACGGAGATCGACACAGATTCTGGTTCGACAACCTTTATCTCCATCTGCCTTGTCGAGTACCGTACACTGTCATCTTTGGCGCAGTAAGCTGTAAAGTTCAGATTCGCTTTTCCCTTTTCATGGACAGTTACGTTGACGGAAAATCGGTTACTCACGTTGGAATCCTGATCTTTTGGTTCGATGGTTGCGTCAGCATTGGTCTCGGTCTTAAGAGTCCAATTGTCCGCATTCTCTGATTTGATCACTTCTCCATCTGCCTGGAATCGACCTAAAATTTCCACTTTGAAGTTTTCTGTATCATTCACGAAGAAGACATCTTGTCCTTTCTCCTGTTGTACGTCTATGTTGATTCCTCTAACTTCTCTCGCTCCCTCTGTGTTCTGAAGCCCGATAGTACCGATAGAAGCTATCAGAAGGAGAAAAGTTACCATGAACAGGGTGCCTGTTTTTCTCATCAGATCCACCTCCTCCTCTTCATGATGTATAGGGCCCCGATTATCACCGCGATTATTATGGCACCCCACTGCCAATTCGATAGACTGAATTCTTCTTCCTCCAGATTTGCTTCTTCACTATCCATGTCCAGGGAATCTGAATCGATAGATAATTGAGGCTGATTAATACGTATCGAGACCGTATCTGTCGCTGAGTTCTGCAGATCGGAATAAGCTTGCACTTCTACTCGGATGTTCTCTTTCGGTTTGGATGATATAGCTTCTAGAGTCACTTCGATCTCTTTGCTCTGAAGATCACTTATATTATTTGTCTGTTCTTTAACGGAAACGGACCAGCCCTGGTCCCTAAGTTTTTCTCGGTTGTCGACTCTTATATTGTATCGATCCTTTCCATTTCCAGTATTCGTAATGTTTACTGAATAAGTTATAGTCCCGCGGCCGTATCTCTTATTTATAACATCTGAGGATAGCTCGACACCATAGAACTGCCTCACATCTATGGGCAGCTCTTTCTCTTCCATCTTTTCGGAGTTCATCGAATCCAAGGTGAATTGTATAGGTGGATGATCCACACTTGCATTGTCTTTCACCTGGACTTCGATGTTAACGGACCTTGAATCGCCTGCTTCAAGTTCGAATGTTTTGGGGGAGAACTCGATATCCCATACCGCTGTTTTAGCGGAAAACTCGTATTCATCTCGGACGTTCCCTGTATTGGTAACGTCAACAGTATAGGAGATCTTTTCGCCCTGCGATGCCGTTTTCGTTTGTAGCTCGTCTATATTCATACCGTATTCTTTTACTTTGGTGAGATCTATCCTCTGGTATTCATCATAGGCGAGTTCTATCTGATCTTCATATTTGAACGTTGTAATGCCATATTCTATATCTTTTTCCATCTCAGATTCAATCGTATAGGTTCCTTTGGGCATCACGGCTCTGTAATCCCCGTTGGATTGTGTAGAAAATGTCTTCTTAGCCTCTTTTCTCTGGAGTGTAACATCGCTCTTAACACCTTCACCTTTTAAGAGCACTCTTCCAGATAGAGTTACTCCTTCCTCTAATGATACCTCAATGGACTTATTCTCCGCCGGCATGACGAAGTATTTGAATTTGCCTAGCTTCTCTCGTGAGGTCTCATGAGCAACGTATATAGTATATCGTCCGTGAAGGAGGTCGCTTTCGAAATAGCCCTTTTCATCCGTGCGGAGGGTTTTCTTTACTTCTCCTTCTTGAGATAATATCTCTACTTCCACTTCGCTGACAGAATTACCATCTTTAGTTACCTGCCCAGAAAATGTTGAATGGAGCACATTTCTTTCCATATCCAGCCGCTGGGGTGTGCTTAAAGTGTTCGTATGCATCGTTTCGTTCAGAGTGTAATAGACATCTCTTTTCATCCCGTCTATCTCTTCTTCCGTGTTTTGGTCTACTTTGATATTATAATCGCCTTCCACTAGAGATAAGTTGAACCCTCCTTCCATGTCACTCATGGTCTCTATGACATATCCAGACTCTTCATTTTCGAAGTGAACGGGGATCTCTGAACTCCCCTCACCCGCATAGGTCAGATAAGCCCTGACTTTGACAGGATTTTCTAAATCGATGCTGCTGGTAAGGGAGTTGTCTATCGAGAGACCCTTCTGCATCGAAAGACCTTTCTCGCTGTTGACAGCTCGGATCGAATAGTTACCCGGCTCGAGGTACACCTCGTACGAGCGATTGGCGGCGACTTCTTTACCTTCTGGTCCTGAGAATCGTATATCCGCGGATGATAGTATCCCTTTATCGTCTTTTATAGTTCCGTTTACCTTTACTTTGTACGTTGGGTTGAGATCTTTTTCCATAACCCGCTCATCACTTGGCATCATCGAGATAGTTTCAGAGTGTTCATTCTTTGCCTCTCCATTTTCCAACGACTCGTTTATCACTATCTCGTATTCTCCGGGTTGTAGAGCGACTTCGTAATATCTTTCGTCGATCGTGATCGTTTTTTCAACTGCTCCGCTGCTCATCGGTTTGAACTTGAGTGTTAGTTCTTCGGTTTTCGCTTGATCGAAATTCACTTCGCCTTCAACTTTGATATCCTTTGCTTTTAAAGAGATATTCCCAGGTATCTCCTCAAAGGGAGAGTATGTAACGGTTTTTTCGTGATAACCCATCTTATCGAAGGTGACCTCGGCCCCATCTCTAGGCAGGGCGATCTTGAAACTTCCACTAAGAGCAGTATCTCCTCTCACTGTTATGTTGTCAAGAGTGGTTTCCATCGTGGCGTACAATCCTTCACTAGGTCCTTCGTGATCGTCCTTCAGGATATCTCTCTTGATATGACTCTCTACAATCCGAGCACTTGAACCCTCGATTGTTATCTCCTCATCCTCTCTTATCCTGAGCTTATCAAGGAAATAGAGGTCTTCTCCTGGTCGTCCTATGCTGGATTCTTTCCATCCATAGACCGTGTAAGTTCCTTTTGGAAGATAGGTGCTAAATCTTCCGTTGTTATTGGTGACAAGGTAATATTCAGCTCCTGAGTTCTCTCTGATAAATACCTCACAATTTTTGACCCCTTCGCCATCATTTTTCAATTGTCCGCTCAGTTCATACCCTTCCTTAAATTCCCCCTCGTATCTTTCGTCACCGTCAAAATCAGAATCGACTACTATCCTTCCGAGATGGACATAGGTGGCTTCATCCTTTCTATTGGTTCCATAGATCCGATAAGCGGCTTCCGGGAGCTTTACGCTGAATTCACCTTGATCGTCAGTGGTTATAATCCTATCGTACTGTCTCCCCAGGATACTGATCTTCTGATTTGCTAGTGGTTCTCCTTTCCTCTCGAATACACCGTCTACCTGATATGATTTGACTATGGTTATATCCCGATTCAGACTGACCTTCTCTTCCATACTTATGTCCTTTGGGCCCTCTTTGAGAGTGTGATCTTCATCGCTGACCTTCAAAGTGTAATTACCCGGGATTATATCTTCGAAAGTGTAATTTTTTGTCTCTCCAAGAACGACCGTATAGTCCTTGTCACTGTTCTCGAGACTCAACTCCACGGATTTTTCTTTCCCCACGTCTTCATAGCTGATATTTCCATTCAACTCTCCAACAGAGACGGGTATATCCTCAGAAGTCTTTTCTCCGCTTTTTACAAGCACGTCTTCTACGGTAGAACTTCCCGATAGAGATGTCTTTACTGAATAACTTCCAGGGGCTAAAGAGCTTATATTGTATGAACCGTTGCTCGATATCTGGTAAGAACTTCTAACGCCTTGGATGGACTCTTCAACGATGACTTCTCCTCCACCGGAAAGCAGGGTTTCGTTTTCCTTATTATACTCTTCATCTCCATTTTGGTCTAGGAAAACATTACCGCCCATCTGTCCGGAATCGAATTCGAAGTCCTCATCTATCTTATAATCCCACTGTCCATCTCCGTCTCTATCGACTTTTTTCCTCATCGCCTGCTCTTCACTGACTTCCATCTTGATCTGATCTAGCTGGATTTGTTCTTGTTTTAGCATCCTCTGCCTTGTCCCGGGCTCCATTCGTCCTCTCATCTGGGCCATTTGGGCTGCTTGTCCCCCACCTTCTTCTATCCCGCCAGTAGAGGCCGTGACCGTGATATTTCCCGCTGGTAGCAGTACCTTATAGTTACCGTCCTCATCTGTGATATCCGTAGAATGGGGCACTCCATTCTCGTCAAGAACGGTGACCCTTGCTCCTGGAACGGTGGCCCCATCTTTTGTTTTCAATTGCCCTTCCATTATCGCCCCGGTATAGTATTTCAAGAAGACTACGCCCTGTCTCATATAA
>JAGXLI010000003.1 GCA_018334755.1 Thermoplasmatota archaeon | reverse complement strand
GAGAAAAGAGGAAACTGTCGAAACAGAAGAAGAGGAATTTGTCGAAGAAGAAACTCCTGCCGAAGAGGGGATCCAGGAAGAAACGGCAGAATTGCCGAGAGATGAAGCTATCGATGAGTTATCAAAGCTAAAGGGTCTAGGACCATCTAAGGCTGAAATCCTCTATGAGAACGGGTTCCATTCCCTTGAAGACATAAAAAATGCTTCTGAGAACGAAATCCAAGAAGTAAAAGGGATAGGACCCGCATTATCCGAGATGATCTTTGACTCTCTAGAGGAGTTTGAGGATTGAGAGACAGTATAGAGTCTAAGATGATCAAACAGTAGAGGGGCAGTATGGTCTTCTCTGACCATAAAACAGGGACTGGTGAGTCTACAATAAGGAGAATTGAGGGGCTCTAAGCACAAATTTACAATCATTCTGATGGACCCGTCAGAATCAAATATTCTAACTACCCATTTTTCGCAGAAAAGATGGACCCAGCGGGATTTGAACCCGCGGCCTTCACCTGTCTCGCCTACAGAAAGTCTCTATAGGATGCGAAGGTGACGATCTGCCAACTGATCTATGGGCCCAAGGGACCGCTACTATAGGATGAAAAATCATGATGTATAACTGTTTTTTGGATGCTGATGGTTCACCAGGATGCGATATGGCCGTCCGTCCTCTTTTCAGTTCCACCCGCGTAAACACCGTCTTCATCTTTCCAGATGATCTGACCCCTGCCATAAGATCCAGAGTGAAGGGAGTAATTCACATCATGACCCTTCCTGGACAGGGCTTTTGCTATATCATCCGCGAAACTTTTTTCGACATACACTCTTTTCTCTTCGTCCCATCTCCATCTGGGCGCGTCCAGAGCCGCCTGGGGATTCATATCGAAGTCCAGAGAGTTCATGATTACCTGAAGATGTCCCTGTGGCTGCATGTAGCCGCCCATCACGCCGAAGGGACCCACGGCTTCCTCTTGCCTGGTGAGGAATCCGGGGATGATAGTATGATACGTTCTCTTTCTGGGCTCTATACAATTGGCATGTTCGGGGTCGAGTGAAAAAGTGTTACCTCTATTCTGTAAAGCTATGCCAGTGTCGGGCACGACCAGGCCGGATCCGAAGCCCATATAGTTGCTCTGGATATAGGATACCATATTTCCTTCACCATCGGCGGTCGCTAGATAGACAGTTCCCCTCTCTCCCAGCCTGCCCGGTTCCGGCTCGATAGCTTCATCTCCTATAATGTCTCTCCTCTCTGAAGCGTACTCTTCGGACAGAAGTTCTTCTGGTCCTACGTCCATGTATTCGGGATCGGTTATGAGCTTCTTTCCATCGGCGAATGCTAGCTTCAACGCCTCTATCTGTTTGTGGTAGGTTTCTACTTTTTCTTTACAGGAGAAGTCGAAATCCTTCAAGATGTTCAGCGCCATCAGAGCAACGATACCCTGGCCGTTCGGAGGTAATTCCCAGACCTCGTGTCCTCTATAATCTACACTTATCGGATCGACCCATTCCGGCGTAAAATCTGACAGGTCTTCTTTATCAAAAAAACCGCCTGTTTCTTTGGAAAACTCAACTATCTTTTCGGCTAGTTCGCCTCGGTAAAAAGACTCCGCTCGGCTCTTCCCTATCTTTCTCAGTGTATCGGCATGATCTTTAGATCTCCAGATCTCTCCTATATCCGGTGCCCTTCCTTTTGGAGCGAAAGTGTTAAACCAATTTTGGAATTTTTCTTCTTCCAGATTTTCTTTGTAACCTCTGTATGCGGCCTGCCAGTATTTTCCCAGGATGGGCGAGATCGGATAGCCGTTTTCAGCGTAATCCGCCGCCGGTTCGATGACATCTTCAAAAGGCAGCTCGCCGAATCTTTCATTCAACTCTGACCAGGCTGCCGGGATACCGGGTACCGTCACGGGCGTCCAGCCGAATTTAGGCATCTCTTCATGGCCCTCTTCTTTCACGGTATCTATATCCAAAGCTCTTGGCGAAGGTCCGCTGGAGTTCAATCCATGCAGTTCTCCGTCTTTCCAGACTATAGCGAATCCGTCACCGCCGATACCGTTCGAGGTCGGTTCTAGAACGGTCAAGCTGGCGGCGGTAGCGACGGCCGCGTCGACCGCGTTACCTCCCTTTTTAAGAACTTCTAGGCCGGCCTGAGCCGCAAGAGGTTGAGAGGTCGCGACCATACCGTTGTTGGCGTAGTTCACGGAACGTCGAGAGTCATAAGGATAGCTGAGCGGATCGAAGTTCATATTTGAGCTATGAGGTTAGACATAAATTATTCTTTCGAAAGGAACCCAAAGAAGGGAGTAAAATTATTAAGTAAACAGAACATTAGAAAGGCGATGTACCTGAGTAAAAGGATCATCCCACCTATACTGGTGCTTTTTTCTGGTATCTTATTTGTCTTACTAGGGGTCATCGAAGGCGACGCTACGATCACACTTCTATTTTTCATACCTGTTATCTCGGGATCCGGGATATACCTGTTAATAGGAGTTCTACTCATCTTCCTTTCTTTCATCTTGTTCTTCGTTTTGTCGACCGTGGGATACAGCTCTGAGAGGTCTGGAAAAGTGGAAGAAAGGAGGCCCGCGGAAAAAACATCTAAGAAGGAATCCAAATATGGTGGGGTCATCTTCATAGGCCCTATCCCGATCGTATTTGGTAAAGATAAAAGCATAGCCAAGAAGATGATGTATATAGGCCTGGGGATCGCCGTGGTATTGCTGATCCTCTACGGGATGATGATTTTAACATAAGAGGTGTATAGGATGAGGGATTTTATAGAAGAAAATTTGGAAGAGATGGTGAAGATCGGCAGTGAAAGCGAAGGAAATATGGACGAGATAATAGATCATACTACCGCATTACTCGAAGACATAGGACTCGAGCCGGAGGTAGTAGAGTCTGAGGGAGCTAATCCCGTGGTTATCTCTTCCTACAAGGATGGAGGCGTATGCTTCTCCGGTCATCTCGATACAGTGCCGGTAGGAGAGGGATGGGAGCACGACCAGGGCGAGATAGTAGAAGACAAGATGTACGGTAGAGGTACGCTAGATATGAAGGGGCCCTGTGTGTCGATAATCGCCGCTGCGGAGAAGCTGGTAGAAAAAGATATCCCGTTCTCTGTCGTTTTCACCACAGATGAAGAGATAACCATGAATGGAGCTATGGAAGTCTCTGATAGAAAGGAGATCAAAGAAGCTCCAGCTGTCCTCGTGTGTGAACCCACCGCTATGCAGGTGGTGACCGAAGAGAAAGGTGTATTCCAGTTCGAGATCAAAACAAGAGGTAAAAACGCCCACGCCAGCATGCCTGAGAAGGGCGACAACGCGATAGTTAAGATCCTGCCTATACTGACGAGCTTAGATCGGAAGAACAACAAACCTGCGGAGAAGGACGAGTTGAGCTGCTGCGTGGACGTGATAGAAGGTGGTGAAGCCACGAACGTGATACCGGAAGAGTGTAGAGCTGAAGTGGACGTCCGTTTTCCACACCACTTCAATAGAGATATCCTTGAAAGGTATCTCTTCGATCCGATAGATCAGGAGTTCGAATATGAAGATATACAGTTTTTGGATCCGGTGAGATTGGACCAGGACAAGGAAGCGGTTCAAAATCTCATCGAAGTGGCTGAAGCTGAAACTTGGACGGTACCGTATGGAACGGAGATGGTTAGATTTTATGAGGAGAACGAGAACACGATGATATTCGGCCCGGGAAAAGTTGACCTGGCTCACAAACCGGATGAGTTCATAGATCTGAATGAATTGGTCAAAGCCGCCGAAGTTTACATAAAATACGCGGAGGTCATGGCCGGTAGCGGTTAGGTGTCCTCGGGAAGGGTACAGCGTCCCTGATGTGATCCAGATCACACAACCACATCAAGACCCTTTCTACGCCGAGACCGTAACCGGCGTGAGGTACGCTTCCATATCTTCTGGTATCTAAGAACCACTCGTATATCGAGGGATCTTCTCCGCCCTCTTCAAGCCGTCTTTCCAAGGACTCCACCTTGGTTTCTCTCACACTGCCTCCGATCAGTTCTCCCACGTGCGGAACCATCAGGTCGTAACCTAGCACTTTTGATTCGTCCTCTTCGTCTCTCTTCATGTAGAAGGCTTTTATCTCTTTGGGGTAGTGAGTAACGAAGACCGGTTTATCGAAAAGAGAGGTGAGTTTTTTCTCTTCCGGCACACCGAAATCCTCACCATATGATACATCCATGCCTTCATCCTGTAATTTAGAGACCGCTTCTTCATAAGTTATGATCGGGAAGGGACCCTCCAGATCTTCCAAATACTCGAGATCCACGTCCAGGTTCTTCAACTCCTCCCGATTCTTTTCCAACACTTTTTCTACAAGATGTAAAACAAGGCCTTCTCCCAGGTCTATGATGTCGTCGAGGTCGTGCCACAAACCTTCGACTTCCGCGTGCCAGTACTCGGTCAGATGTCTGGGCGTCCGAGACTTTTCCGCCCTGAAGCTAGGAGCTATGGTGTAGATATCGCCCATGCCAAAGATAGCTGCTTCGGCGTAAAGCTGCCAGCTTTGAGTCAGATAGACCTGGTCATCGAAGTACTCGACCGGGAACAGAGTCGCTCCGCCTTCACACGCCACTGGAGTAAGGATGGGAGAGTGGAACTCCTCGTAACCTTCGTCCCTGAAGAATTCGTGGATGCCTTCGAAAACGGTCGACCTTACGTTCAAGATGTCTCTCATCCTTCTAGACCTGAGCCAGAGATGTCTATTGTCCAAAAGATGCTCCACGCTCTGATCCTCGTGGATCGGAAAATCATCCGAAGCGTGAACTATTTCAGCCTCTGAAGCTCTTATCTCGTAACCTCCGGGAGCTCTCTCGTCCTTGGCAACTTCCCCCTTCACTTTGAGAGAAGATTCAACTAAAAGGTCTTTGAGATCTTCGAATTTTTCTTCTTCGAACTCGTCGCTGGCGATCGTGGTCTGAACGACGCCGCTGGGATCCCTGACATTGAGAAAAACCATATTCCCTATATCTCTCGTTCTGTGGACCCATCCTCGTATCTTGACCTCTTCACCGGTGTGTTCACCTTCCAGAATCTCCTCTATCGGAGCGAAATTTTCTTTTCCCAGGGAGTTCTGTTCGGGAGCGTGTTCTTCTTCACTCATCTTCTCACTTGAATCTTGAGTTAAGTTTTGAGATAAAAGTATTTTGATGCACCAAAACCGTCTTTTTCATCTCTTCAACTTCAAAGTTGAAGGTTTTCACCGTCCTATTACACTTAACTATTTTTATTTTCAAGAATAATATATATACGAGCCTCTCCTTACTACTACTGTGAGAAAGATGATGAAAAAAGCAAGAACCCAAAAAAGACCCGGATATCCGAGCTATGAATACTCCAACGCGATGACGGTCCTGACCGGAAGAAAATAGAAGGTTTCGGAAGACGGGAAAACCCTTTTTTTTTTACTTTTCTAAAGATCCTCACCAGTTTCTAGGCACTTTTCCTTCTCTCCTCTACAGGTCCATTCTTGGCCCATCTTTTCACTTCTAAAGCCAAAGAGCGATTTCTGGTAAAAGCGTTTTAGAAGTAGTTGTGTTTTTCTTCTTTTTGATATCTCACTTTACTTCCGCCTAGAAACAATATAAAAGAGAAAAACTGAAACTAGAACTAATAGGATCATTCCTACTATACCAACCGCCCTTTTCTTATTGTCATCTTCCTGTTTACCGGGTGTTACCTGTCTATAAAGGACTTTTTTATCACCATAATCGTTCCAGATTACATGGATATCTTTTCCATCTTCACTAAAAGTCGTGGAAGGAGCTAATAAAAGCAAACTACCTTCAGAAATTTCTATACTTTCATTCCATGTTTCCCCACCGTCATAACTCACTTCACAAAGAATTTTGTATCTATTAGAACCGAGATATTTACTGTAAGATAAGGTTAAGGTTTTGTTTTCTATCTCGAAGTCGTAAAACCTTATCCCTTCAAAATCAGTGTCTGGTATCTCATATTGCAAGATCGTGTCGCTGAACTCCCAATCTTCGCCTTCGTTGTAGCTTTTTTTGATTTTGTAAGAAACCGAATCGAAATCTCTAGGCCAGGCAGCATAGACATAAAACAATATGCCGTCCTCAGCTGTTATCTGAGACAAACCCGCATATTCTGGTTGAGAATTCAGCGCTTTTTTGGAACTCCATGTGTTTCCCTCATCTTCACTTTTTTTGAAATAGGTCATTGATCTTGAATAATAGGCTAGGAATATTTTTGAATCAATTACTGAGAATGATACTGGAGGCCAATCGACTATATCTAGGTCTTTTGCGGGATATGAAAAATCTGACCAATTCTCCCCATCATCTGGACTTCTTATAGAGAATATCCATGGATCCGTAGAGTTTCCAAATCTATAACCCATCACATAGAGCATGTTATCTTCTGTAACTATGCTTGATCCAGAGTATCTGAACTGATCGTCATTTTTGGTTACCTTATAGGGTTTACTCCATGTCTCTCCTTCATCTTTGCTTCTCATGTAAAAAAGGTCTGAGATATGTTTTGGTCCCTCTTCATAATCTGTAGAAAAAACGAGATGTATATATTCATCGTCAATGGCTATATCTGGAGAAGAAGATAGGTTATCCCAGCCAACCAGTTTTTTTGTATTCCACGTTTTCCCGTTGTCATCGCTCATGGATAGAAGTAATCCCTCTTCATCGACTACCTGTGGAACATAGAGATTGTCACCATTTCGAGCAATATCAGTTCCAAAAGCTGAACCGATCTCGGAAGCTGAAGTATCTCTCTCCCCTTTGCTCTTTTCAGAGATATTAAACTCAGATATGATTCCAACTGAATTTATCAACAAACTCAATATGATGATAATGGTGATGATCCTCTTATTTCTACCCATATTTCCCAATATAAATAAGCGATATTAATATTTTTTTTAAAGGGCTCAGTAGAAAAACTTTGTTTTAGGCGATCTACAGTTATAATAATCACCTTTTCAAAAGGATAACAACACATTTTTTCTAAATAACCTATTATCCGTCCCTATTGAGAGGTTTTTACTAAAGCCGATATATGATAATCATTGAAATTATGAACATCATTAATCAAGCCATATTTGTTTTAAATCTACTTCTAAGTATGCCTAATCCATCTTTGTTTGTATCTATGATTCCATAGTTAGTATACTTTTTGATATATCACCAACCGTCCGGAACTTTCTCGCCTTTTTCCAGCGACTTCATTATATCGTCTTTCATCTCTAAAGCCGCTTTCCTAGAAGCCTTATCGAATTCCTTCGGACCGAATTCGTCGTCGTCCTCGTAGGCGTAGTCGATACCTCTCGAAGAGTTCACTATGGCGCCGTAACCGTCATCGTTGAAGCACGGTATCACCTCGTCGGCGGTACCTCCCTGGGACCCGTAACCGGGCACCAAGAACAGATTGTTCTCCATGATCTCTCGTAGCTTTTCAGCCTCTTCGGGATAGGTCGCTCCCACCACCGCTCCTACAGACGAATAACCTCTTTCACCTATCAACTGCTCACCCCAGTCGCTGATCAGGTCGGCCATAACTTCATATATCTTATTTTCATCTTCGGTAACCAGGTCCTGAAGTTCGCTAGACGAGGGATTCGAAGTCTTATCTAAAACAAAGATGCCTTTGCCGTACTCCCCGCAGACTTCAACGAAGGGCTCTATCCCGTCATATCCCAGGTAAGGGTTGACCGTCACAATGTCTCCATCGAACGAGACCGTGTTCCCGTCTATCATATCCACCTCGCCGAGATGCGCGGACGCGTAAGCTTTGGCCGTACTCCCGATATCGTTCCTTTTCACGTCCTCTATCACTATCAATCCTTTATCTTCAGCATACTCGATAGTCTTCTTGAAAGCTCTGATGCCTTCGACACCGTATTTTTCGTAGAAGGCGACCTGAGGCTTCACCGAGGGAACTATGTCATGGACAGCATCTATTATCCCCTTATTGAACTCAAATATCGCTTCTCCAGCAGCTTTAAAGGCGTCATCGGTACTCTCTTTCGCGTCCTCCTTAAGATGATCCGGTATCCTCCAGAGTCGGGGGTCTAATCCGACGACAGAAGGATTCTTTTTCTCATCCACGGCATCCAACAATCTATCGGCCAAGTTATGCTTCATGTCGATCCACTATCCCACAAAAAGGGTGTTTAGATTTAAGATTTTCCAAAAGCGGATCATCATGATCGATGATTTGTTTCGTCTATCATGATCGCTTCTGTCCAAAAATAATATATTTAAAAAATCTCTATTAGAATGTCAGATGAAGGAGGAAATTACTTTAAAGGTCAAGAAGAGTCCAGTGGAATCCGGAGGAAGAGTGAGAGTCAATAATAGCATTATAGAAGATCTGGATATGGAAGACGGCGATTTGATCGTCGTAAGTTCAAAAAACAAGGACGTACTCGTCTCCGCCTACTCGGATGAGATGATAGAGGAAGATAATATAAGTATAAGAGTCAAAGACAGGAAAAAGCTGGGAGTCGAGGAAGAAGACGAAGTAGAGGTGAGAAAGCACGAGAAACTACTCAACAAACTTCTTTAGTTTTTATTCTAGGTGTGTAAGATGAAGGTCATAATAGTAGGTGCGGGGGAAGTAGGAAGAGAATTAGCGGAGTCCATCAGGCGAAAAGGACACGACGTTATAGTTGTAGACAAATCCAAAGAAGCCTGTCGGAAAGCGAGAAGTTTAGATGTGAAAGTCGTAAAGGGTAACGGAGTTCGCCCCCAGCTGTTGAATTCACTAGATATCAAGGGTTCGGAGTATTTTTTCGCGGTCACCAACAACAACGAGGTCAACTTGGTGGCGTGTTCGATCGCTAAATCAGCGGGCTGCAAAACCATGGCACGGGTGAACGGTCTCGAGTACATCTCTCAAGAGGTTTCCCGAAGGTTCACTAAGATCGGCGTCGATTATGCGATCTCGCCGGAACTACTGATAGCGGAAAAAATAGTCGATATCATAACCGTACCTTCTGCGATAGGCAGGAATATCTCCATGGGAGGGAAAATAGAGGTAGTAGAATTCAAAGTCCTAGCAAACTCTAAAATAAAGAATAAAAAGATAAAAGATATAGATCTCCCGCCAAAGGTCAACCTGGGAGCTATCATAAGGGGAAACGACGTGATAGTTCCTGGAGGCGACGATACTATAAAAGAGGAGGACACTTTGATCGTGATGGTCGGGGGAAGGAAACCGGAGAAAAAGATGTTAAAACTTCTCGGGGCGAAGAACAAAGTCAACAGGGTCATGGTCGTCGGTGCCACCTCGATAGGTATCGAAGTGGCAAAGAAACTCGATAAAAGAGGAGTGGACGTGAAGATAATAGATAACTCCAAGAAGAGAGGGAGGGCTGCGGCGGAAAAACTGAAGGATGTTGAGGTTTTGAACGCGGATGCTAGGGATAAGAACGTTTTGATCGAGGAAGGCATCCTTAGGATGGACGCTTTGGCATCCACATCAAACTCAGAAGAATACAATGTTCTCGTTTCCCTTTTGGCGAAAGTATACGGGGTAGAAAAAACGATCGCAATAGTGAGAGAACTGGGTGTTAAATCTCTTATAGAGACTGTAGGTATCGATCTAGCCGCCTCTCCAGAACTTCAGACGGCGAACGCGATGCTGAGGCTTGCTAGAGAACTGAACCCCTTAAAGGCGATACCGGTGCACGGCGGAGACATCTACATCCTAGAGATGGTCGTCGAAGAGGATTCACCGGTCAGTGGAAAAACTCTAGCTGAAAGCAATCTACCTCCAGAAAGCATTGTTGGGGCCATAATAAGGGAGGGGAAAACCATAATCCCACATGGCGATGAAAAATTCAAGGAAGGGGACGAAGTGCTGACGTTTGTCTTGAAGGAAGAGATAAACGCCGTGGAGGATGTATTCTAAGATGAGATGGAAGGTCGTCATCGGAAACTTAGGTTCTATCCTCAAGATCTTCGGCCTCGCCTTCTTCGTCCCCGTTATCCCTGCAGTCTGGTATTTCGAAGCACCCATCATCTTCGGTTTTTTACCCTATAACGCTCTAGTCTTCTTGTTCATGGCCTCCTTTACGATAACTCTCGGTTACCCCGCTCAGACCTTCGGGAGACCTGAAGACTTCTACAACAATGAGGCGATCGTCCTGGTCAGCTTCACCTGGATAATTTTAGCTCTAATATCCTCAGTTCCATTCCTGATGACCTCCACCCTTTCATCCCCTATCGATGCTTTTTTCGAGGCGATGTCAGGTCTCACCACGACCGGAGCTACGGTTCTATCTTTTCCTCTGAACGAGTACGCTAAAAGTATCATGCTCTGGCGCGCTCTCCTGCAGTGGCTAGGAGGTATGGGGATCATCGTACTCTCCGTCGCTATACTCACCAAACTCAGCAGCGGCGGTTTAAGCCTGTTAGAGGCGGAAGCTCCAGGACCCACCATAACCCGTTTGAAACCGAAGATAAAAGAGACCGCTAAAACTCTCTGGTATATTTACTGTCTCTTTACATTGATGCTGGTTATAATACTACTCGGGGCAAGAGTTAGTCTATACGATGCGGTATATCACTCCTTTACCACGATGCCCACCGGAGGTTTTTCACCACACACGAACAGCGTCGCCTATTTTTCATCTACTATTCAGTGGATCTTCATCCCGTTCATGATAATCGCCGGGGTCAATTTCTCTTTACACTACCAGGCGTTCCACGGCAATTTCAAAAAGGTCTTAAAGAACTCGGAGTTCAGGACGTACTTAGGGATAATAATAGGCGCGACGGCCATAATCACTTTTCTTGGCGCTCCGGCGGAGATACCGTTAAGGGATGCTTTGTTCCAAACTGTGTCGGTGGTGACCACGACGGGTTATACTACCGCCGCTTTCGATGCCTGGCCCGAGTTATTCAGGATGCTGCTTCTTATGCTCATGTTCATCGGGGGTTCAGCCGGATCGACTGGGGGAGGTATGAAGGTATTAAGGATTCTTCTTATATTCAAGATGGTGAAAAGAAAGTTAAAAGAATTCATCAATCCAAGGAGAGTTTTAGTGGTGAGGATGGGCGATTCTGTAGTCGACGAAAAGACCTTAGAAACTGTTGCTATGTTCTTCTGCGCCTACCTTCTGATATTCGCAGTGGGAGCATTCATCCTGGTAGCTTTGGGCCTGGACATGATATCCGCCTTCGCCGCTTCTGCGACCAGTTTGGGTAATGTAGGTCCGGGTCTAGGCCTTGTAGCGAGTGATTTCAGGGCGATCCCGGTCAGCGGGAGATTGTTCATGGCGATATTCATGTGGATAGGGAGACTCGAAGTGTTCACGGCTATAGTCCTCTTCAATCCGTCGCTGTACAAGAAAAAGAAGCTTAGAAAACTGTTGAGTTTCGAGTTTAGCAGATCGTAAGAGCGCGAATACTTGAGCGCGGGGAGCGGGATTTGAACCCGCGTGTCCCTATGGGACAAAGGATTAGCAATCCTTCGCCGTTGACCTCTTGGCTATCCCCGCAGTTGTATCATCGGCCATAAGGCAGGAAAAAAGCCTTATAAAAAAGGTTTTCCCAGAATCCGAAGGATCAGATATTTTCTATCAGTCTTTTATTTTTGTTTATCATCTTCTCTATCTTTTCGATCTGTTCCTTTCCCTCTTCGTCAAGTTCCTTCCGAGCGAGCGTTTCCGTGTATCCCTCCAGGATATCCAGGTTGTCCTCTACCTCTTTCAGCAGAGAACCATAGTGATCTTTCTTTTTCTTTATCTTCTTTTTTTCGGTGATATCCATGAGTGAGGCTACGCTTTTCTCTGTCTCGGGGATCATATTCACGGTTATATGGATATCCTTGATGTCTCCCTGCTCCGTGACCATCTGAAAATCATACTCATTCGGCACAGTACTGTTATCCTCTCTACGCAGTTCATGATAACGCTTTATCCTCTCCAGGTCCTCTTCGACTATGTAATCCTTAAACGATTTACCCTCGACGCTGCCTTCAAAGAGACCGATCAACTTCTCGAATTTTCTGTTTGTTAGCGAGATAGTGAATTCTTCATCTATTATCAACATGGCTGTTCCAGTATTCTCAAATATCGCCCGGTATTTTTTCTCACTTTCCTCGAGTTTCTCCCGGGTCTTTTTCAATTCTGTGATATCCTGCATGGTTCCGTCATAGTACTTTATCTCCCCGTTTTCGTCACGGACCGCGACTGCATTCTCTATGGTGTGAAGGATGGTACCATCCGGTAATCTATGTTTCCCTCTGAATCCCTCGACTCTTCCTTCCTTCTCCATGATCTCCTTAAATTCCTCTCTAGAATAATCTATCGTATCCGCTATCTCCGAGAGCTCTTTAGATTTTAATTCCTCTACGGAGTCATATCCCATCATCTCCGCGACCTTAGGATTCGCCGTGAGAAGTTCTCCATCCGGCGTGGTTCTGTAGATCCCAACCAATGCGTGATCAAAGATATTTCTGAATCGCTGTTCCCTTTCTCTAAGTTGTCTTTCGCTCTTGATCCTTTTTAAGACTTGGTTAGTATGTGATAGAAGAGTTTCCGCTAGTTCGAGATCTTCCTCTTTAAAGCCGGCCACTTCCTCGGACATCGCCTGAAACACTCCGATGTCCCCTACGGGGACGCTTATCGCGGACATATAATCCTCGCTAGACGGCTCGGCGATCTCGTCCTCTAGTAAATTTTTCACGAGATAGGATCTTCGTTCATGGTAGGTCTTACCGAGATATCCAGTGTCAAACGGTAACCTATCTTCGTTTTCGTACTCTCCTTTCAAAGTCTTTTTCACCACAAATACTTCATTCTCTTCATCCGCTCTCGCCAATGTAAAGTCATGGAAATCTAAGATCTCTCTCGCTGCTTCTGCAGTAAGCTCATATACCTCATCTTCTTCCTTGCATTCTTCTAACTCCGCTGCAATCTTGTGAAGTTTCTCGATCTTTTCTTTGCTTTCTTTCAAGGCCCTCTTCGTTTTTTTCCTCTCGGTTATATCTCTGACGACCGCCATCACATATTCTTCTTCACCCATCTCGTACTTATTCAGACTGACTTCGGTTTCAATGGGAGTCCCATCGGCCTTTTCATGAACCCATTCAAAGAATTGTGGTCCTTCTTCCCGTGCCTTGTCGATCTTTTCCTTCGCCTTTTCCTCCGAGCTTCTCCCATCGGGCTGTTCTTCAGGTGAAAATTTCCAAGGATGTTCATTTAAGATCTCATCCGATTCGACTTCAAATATTTCCTCTGTCTTTTTATTACAGTCAACGAACTTGTAATCCTTCATGGTGAAAATAGCATCGTTCGCTGATTCGAAGATAGCCCTGTACTTCTCTTCTCTTTTTTTGAGACGTTCTTCGCTCCTTATCCTCTCTAGAACCTGAGTCGTGTGAGATATGAGAGTTTCAGCCATCTCCATATCGAATTCATCGAAGTACTCCTTTTGGTAGGAGAGTGCTTGGAAGACGCCTTCCTCTCCTACCGGGATGCTGATCAGCGATTCAAAATTCGAATCCGTAGGTTCAGCTTCTTCAGCTTCTGATAAGTCGTCGATAAATTGAGATTCTTTTTCCCGGTATGTACGTCCGGCGATCCCTCTATCGATAGATATCTTATCTCCAACTTCTAGGTTCTTTGCTATCGTCGCTCGAACGACGAAGTTCCCATCTTCAGCGATCAGGAAACTACTAGCCTTAAAATCCAGTATCTCTTTTGCTGAGTCCATAGCGATCTCGATGGCTTCATCTTCTGATTCGCACTTCTCCATCTTTATCGCGGTTTTGTACAGCTCTTTTATCTTCTCCTCTCTTTTCTTCTGCTGGGTTATATCCCGGTAGATCCCGAAGACACCTACGAGTTCCCCGTCGATCTCTATCGGGTATCCCAATGTCGAAACCGTCACTCTACTCCCGTCTTTCCTTTTCCTCACTGTCTCCTTTTTCCTCTCGTCCCCCGAGAGTACTGATTCTGATAACGAGGTCGCCTCGTCTTGTTTATCTTCAGGGACTATCAGATCGTTTATGTGTTCCCCTTTGATATCATCTCTCTCATAACCGAAGATACTTTCAAAGCTCTCGTTAACGTCTATTACACGGTCGTCAGCATCTAAAAGCACTATGCCTTCGGGCGAGTTTTCAAAAAGTTGTTCAAAATAGGCCTCCTGCAGCTTTTTCTCATCTTTTGTGGAAAAATGTTTCACCTCTTGAGCTATCGCTTGGGCGAGAAAATCGAACTCACCCGGACCTTCTCCGGTCTTCCTGACATACCTGTCGACGCCCAGTTCGAATGCTTTCTTCGTGATCTCTTCTCTCTCTTTGCTGGTGAACAAGATGAACGGGATATTATCACTTTTTTCTCTTACTTCTTCCAAAAACTCCACACCATCTTTGTCCCCTGTCTCGAGAGCAAAAACGATAGCATCATGATCTTCTTCTTCCAAGTCTTGAAGAGTCCTCTCAACGGAAGAAGTACTTACCTCAAAAGGATAATCTGACTTTTCTAACCGTGTTTTAACCTGCTCTCTAAACTTCGAATCATCATCTACATATAGCACCTTCACTTTTTCCACCTCTATTTTGATCTTCTGGGTTATTTTCTATCGAAATCAACCGCCTGAAGAGTAAGATAGTAATTTGTTACTAACCTAATAAGTTTTTTCTCTTTTCCACGGAAATCCGAATATTTTTTATCTGATAGAGTTATTGATACAGCGGTAATATGATAGATGTAGCAGTGATGGCGTCTGGAGGCGGGACCGATTTCCAGTCGATAATAGATGCCAGCGAATCGGGGGAGATTAACGCAAAAGTGACGCTCCTGATCACGGACAATCCGGATGCTTACTGCGTTGAAAGGGCAAAAAAGCACGATATAGATCACTCGATAATCGATCACGAAGGTAAGAGCAGGACCGAACATGAGAGCGAGATCATAGAAATTTTAGAAGAAAACGATCCAGACTTGATAGTGCTGGCGGGATACATGAGGATCTTGACTGACGAATTCGTGGAGAGATATCAGGGAAAGTTGATAAACATCCATCCCGCTCTTCTTCCCCTGTTCGGAGGAGAAGGTATGTACGGGGAAAAGGTACACCGAAATGTCCTAGAAGCCGGGATGAAAAGAAGCGGATGTTCGGTCCATTTCGTCACGTCTGAAGTCGACGGAGGACCGATAATAGACCAAAGATGTGTGCCGGTGAAGAAGGACGATGATCCACATAGTCTAGCGGAAAGGGTCAAAGAAAAAGAGCATGAATTGCTGCCGGCGGTGGTCGGGGCTATCGCAGAAAGAAAAGTCGTGTTAGAAGATGGCGAGGCGTATATCCTCCCCGAAAAAGATAATAACTCTTAGTTTATTTACCCGGTCGAAAAGACAAGATGGTTTTTGGAGGAACGGAACAGATGCCGCCATTAGACGACTCAAAAGTTGAAGAATTAGAGGAGATCGCCCGGAGAGTTAGAGTCCACGTGGTCAAGAGTACCCATGAAGCGGGTTCAGGTCATCCAGGTGGATCTCTTTCCGCTACGGATATACTGACCGCTTTATATTTCGAGATCATGGATCACCGGCCCGAAGAACCGGAGTGGCCGAAAAGGGACAGACTCGCTCTGAGTAAAGGACATGCCGCCCCGGCGCTATACGGTGTGCTCGCCGAAGCGGGTTATTTTCCAGTTGAAGAACTGATGACCCTGAGGCAATTGGGTTCCAGGCTGCAGGGACATCCCCACGTTAGAACTACGCCCGGCGTGGATGCTTCAACTGGATCATTAGGGCAGGGCTTATCCATCGCGGCCGGTATGGCCCTTTCTGCAAAGTTGGACAGAGAGTCTTACCAAGTGTTCGCCATCTGTGGAGACGGTGAGATGCAATCAGGTCAGATCTGGGAAGCCGCGATGTTCTCCAGTCACAACAAGCTGGATAATCTGACCGTCTTCTTAGACAGGAACATGCTACAGATAGACGGCTCTACTGAAGAAGTGAGCTCGATCGAACCTATAATCTCAAAGTGGAATTCATTCGGCTGGCACGTTTTAGAGATAGAGGGTCACGATATGTCTCAGATATATGATGCCGTAGAGAAATCAAAGGAAGTTCACGGTCAGCCCACGATAATCATAGCTCATACCATCAAAGGTAAAGGTGTACCTTTCATGGAAGGCTCACTCGCATTCCACGGCAAAGCCGCAAACGACGAGGAGTTAGAGAAGGCGCTCGAAGCTCTAGGAGAAAAAGACGAAGATCTAGAAGGAGGTGAATGACCGTGTGGGAGATGGCAAAACAAAGAGACGCCTACGGTGAAGCCCTGGTCGAGCTGGGAAGAGAAAGGGACGATATCGTAGTTCTAGGCGCCGATCTCGCGGGTTCCTGCAGGTTGAAGAAATTCGGTGACGAGTTCCCGGAGCGGATGTTCAACGTCGGGATAGCTGAACAGAACATGACTGGCGTTGCTGCCGGTCTAGCGCTTTCGGACAAGACGGTTTTCTCGAGCACCTTCGCGGTCTTCGCGACGGGCAGAGCTTACGACCAGATCAGGCAGAGTATAGCTTATCCAAAATTAGATGTGAAGATAGTTTCGACCCACGCCGGAATAACAGTAGGAGGGGACGGAGCCTCCCACCAGATGCTGGAAGATATAGCCCTGATGAGAGTACTACCGAACGTGAAGGTGGTCGCCCCCGCAGATTTCCACGAGAGCAGGAAAGCGACCTTCGCTATAGCGGAAGAGGAAGGACCGTTCTACATGAGGATGGGCCGTTCAAGCGTACCCATAATAACTGAAGAAGACGATCCATTTGAGATCGGCACCGCTACCAAAGTCAAGGAAGGAGACGACGTGACCCTGATAGGTACAGGCATAATGGTTTCTAGATGTTTGAAAGCCGCCGAGATACTGGACAAGCAGCACGATATCGGTGCTAGGGTGTTGAACATGAGTACGATCAAGCCCTTAGATGAGGACAAGATCGTCGAATCTGCAAAAGAGACCGGCGGGATAGTGACCGCTGAAGAACACGTGGTCAGTCAGGGCATGGGAAGCGGTATCGCCCAGGTCCTATCTGAAAGTAACTATCACGTTCCCATGAAAAGGGTCGGCATACCCAACGTTTTCGGAGAATCCGGAGGGAGCGAAGAGTTGATGGAAAAGTACGGCCTGACTGCGGAACATATAGTCGAAAGCGCGCACGACGTGTTAGAGAGAAGGTAAGATAAATGGAGATATGATAAGATAGAGGTGATCTAATGGATATATTTGTAGACACTGCGAATCTAGAGGAGATAAAAGAAGCTGAATCCTGGGGTATTTTAGACGGAGTCACCACTAACCCATCTTTGATCAAAAGGGCGGTGGACTCTGCAGACGACGATATCAGTTTAGAAGCCCATATCAAGGAGATCTTAAATACGGTGGACGGACCCGTGAGTTTGGAAGTCACCGAAGTGAAGCACGAAGAGATGGTCGAGGAAGCGGAGACCTTATACGATAGGTTCGATCCAGTCAATCAAAACGTTGTCGTAAAGATCCCGATCAACACGGCTATGGAAGAAACTGAGGACGATTTTGAAGGCGTCAAGGCGATAAAAACTCTCAGCGAAAAAGGGATCCCGGTGAACTGCACCCTGGTGATGAAGCCGAATCAGGCCCTCATGGCAGCCAAAGCCGGTGCCGAATACGTCAGTCCCTTCCTGGGAAGGATAGATGACTACGTTCGAAAACAGATCGGCCTAGAGAGAGGAGAAGATTATCCCAAGGGAACGTACTATCCCGAAAATCTAGTCGATAGGATAAGAGATCTTGAGCTGCAGAGGAACATCTCAGAAAAAGATCCTGAAGAGATAGTTTACAAAGATCAGGATACCATGGAGACCTTCGGATGGGGTAACGATGAAGGAGTTCTCTCAGGAATAGATCTTCTCTGGTCAATAAAGAACATACTGGACAATTATCCTTACGATACTGAGATCATAGCGGCGAGTATAAGAACGGCTAGACAGGTAAGACAGTGTGCAGAGATCGGAGCAGAGATCGCCACCATACCCTTCGATGTCATAGAAGATATGATGGCCCACCACAAGACCAGAGAAGGTATGAAATCCTTCGATGATGACGTCATACCGGAGTACAAAGAATTGTTAGAAGGTCAGTGAAAACATTTCACTTTTTATCTTTTATATCGGTGAGTGGTGATCCTTATGGATGATTACTGGTCTGAATTTGAGGAGTTCGAGCTGGAGAAAAAATACGATATCGAAGAGTTCATCGAAACTACGGCGGGAAAGATAGAGACCGAATTTTTAGACTTCGAAGAGTATCATCCAGCTATACTCGGAAGAGAGAATGCGGAGAAACTTTACGCTCTCATCAGAGAGACCAAACCCGAGCTGATGGTCGAGACCGGTGTATGTAACGGCTTTTCGAGTTCCATCATATTGAAGGCCATGGAAGACAGCGGTGAAGGAAAACTTTTTTCGGTAGATCTACCCGTATTCATAGACGAAATTAAAAAAGAAGATAGGACAGGGGCCGTGATCCCTCCGGATAAAAGCTCCGGTTGGGTCGTACCTGATTATCTGAGAGATAGATGGACCTTGAAAGAGGGAGACACTTACCAGGAACTTCCAAGATTATTTCAGAGTTTAACTAGCAAGGTAGATCTCTTTCTTCACGACAGCGGTCATTCCTATGAAACGATGATGTTCGAATTTGCGCTCGCCTGGCGGAACCTTAAAGAGGATCACTACCTTCTTGCAGACAACATAGATTTCAGCGATGCTTTCATTGACTTCACCGAGGCAAAGGGCTTAAACAGATATCGTCTAGGAACCCTGGGAGTGATGACTAAGAAAGAAGAGATCTGATACTACCTTGGACCTAATCACTAATTATATAAACCCGCCGCAGTAATGAGATTGGTGATTCCCGATGGAAAAGATCAGAATATGTCCTTCATGTGATGAATACTCTCTTGGGGAAATGTGTGATCGGTGTGGAGAAAAAACCGTAAATCCTAAACCTCCAAAGTACTCACCGGAGGACAGATATGGGGAGTACAGAAGAAAACAAAAAAGACTTCAAAACTGAGATGATAATATGGACGATATAAACATAGATTTCATAGAAAAACCGGAGTTAGAAGAAGCGATCATGATCGAAGGCCTACCGGGTGTGGGTAATGTAGGAAAACTGGCCGTAGAACACCTTATAGAGGAGATAGAGGCTGAGAAATGTGCCGATATCCATTCTATCTACTTCCCTCCTCAAGTCTTGGTCGATGAGGATGGACTTTCAAAGTTGGTGAATAACAGATTATACTACAAAAAGGATGTGGGAGAAGATGATACTGATCTCCTCCTGCTTACTGGGGATTATCAGGGTATGACGCCCCAGGGCCAATACAAATTGACGGACGAGATCCTTTCCGTGGCTAAAAAGATGGGTATAGATAGGTTGTTCTCTCTCGGCGGATACAGCAAAGGCGAGATGGTCGATATACCTGAAGTGCTCGGCGCGGCGACGACCCAAAAGAAGGTAGAAGAGATGGAAGAGTTGGACGTCAAATTCTCTGAAGAACATCCTTCGTCCGGGATCGTGGGCGCCAGCGGTCTTCTGCTTGGACTTGGGGACAAACTTTACGATATCAGCGGTGTCTGCCTGATGGGGGAAACGTCCGGTTATTTCGTGGATCCGGCCGCGGCTAGAGTGGTACTAAAAACTCTCATGGAGTACCTAAAATCAGAAATAGGCTACGAAAGATTGGATGAAAAGGCCGAAGAGGTTGAAGAACTGACGAACAAAGTGAAAGACATGGACATGGGAGGCATGCAGCAGCAAGAAAGTGGCAGCGAAGACCTTAATTATATAGGTTGAGATGTCACGTAGAGTTAAGTGATGGGGATGGACGAAGAAGAGAAAATCGAACTTTATATAAAAGGATACAAACAGGGTCTGAAAGACGCTTGGTCAGATATAGAGAGTACGGTATCCAAGTACGAGGGCTGGGAGCTCAAGAGCAGAGTTGAAAGCAGGATCGGCACCCTGTATCAGGACGTGGAGTCCAAGAGAGAAGATCTGAAAGAAGATCCGTCGCCCCTAACTATTGAGGAGGTTGAAGGGGAAAAAGAAAGAGAAGAGGGCGAAGAAGAAGGCGAGAGAGAAGAAAAAAGCGCCCTTAAAGATTTTCCCTGGAAGCCGGGAGACGCTTACCTGTTCATAGAAGAAAAACCACATGATTCTCTCGAAAACACAGTGGATATCGTCGATAAAGGAGTTCTGGCTCTCTTTGTACTTCGCCGCTCACCTAAAAAGGATCTTGGAAGATTCGACGCCTCCTTCGAAGACTGTAAGTTCATCATGTTATCGAGGCAGGAAGGTAAATCTGAAACCTTCGATGGAGTAGAGGTCAAGAGGAATTCACCGGAGGACCTTCCGGGTCTATCGGACATCATAGGCAGATTTCTGAAGTCCAAAGAAAAACCAGTGGTTTTTCTATCCGGCCTCTCCTTTTTGATGGATTACAATCCCGAGGGTAAGGTCTTGCAGCTCCTTCACTGGGTAAAAGATAAGGTCACGAATAACGAGGCCTGTCTTGTGACTTCTTTACCTGCTAACGCTGTCGAAGAGAAGTTCCTGGAGAAAGTTAAAGGGGAATTCGATCGTGTTTACTGATGGACCGATCAGAGGAAAAAGATGTATGTTTTTTACGGCGAGTTAGACAGTTTGAATAAGATCAAAGAAGCCGCCGATAATAGAGAGAGGGAGATAAGATACTTTGATCCAAACGATCTAGATTCTTCTAGTAAAGAAAAACTTATCGATTTCTTAAGAAAAAACGAACGTAAAGTCGAAGTTCTTACTTTTCTAGAGCTAGGTCGAGAAGAACTGATTTCGTTGTCCGGAGAGATGGAAAAGAAGTTTCCGGATATTCCCCAGATAGGAGTCATATCTGAGAGTGAAGAGTTCGACGTCCAAAATACAGGACTTGATGGTCTTGATATAGTTGAGAAAGAAGAACGGTTAGTCAGCTCACTCTTTAAAAAGATCGATGAACTTTTTCTGAAGGAAAAGAGCGAGGAATTGAAGAAAATAATAGCTTCATCAGAAGAAGAGATAGCTATCTTTATCCATGATAATCCCGACCCGGACGCCATAGCCTCTGCCATGGTCCTCGAAGATATATGTGGATCTGAAGGTGTCGAAGCCAAAACTTACTACGGCGGCTCTATCGGACATCCAGAAAATGAGATATTTTTAGAGAACACCGATTTCGTACTTCAGAAACTCGAGGAACGGGACGTTCCTGAAGTGATAAAAAAGAGCGAAAAGATAGCTTTTGTAGATTTTGCCGAAGCATCCTCAAATAATATCCTGCCGAAAGATGTAGAACCCGATCTCATCATAGATCATCATTATACCAGCCGGGACATAAGTACCGGTGAGTACAACGAGATAAGATCGGATATGGGAGCGACATCGACGATCATGACCAAGCACATCCAGAATCTAGATCTCAAGGTCGATCCTTTACTTGCGGCGGCACTCCTCTTTGGTATAAAGGTGGATACCGATGATTATACTAAGAACATATCGACCGCAGATTACAAAGTCATCTCCTATCTTTCCGCGATAGCGGATAAAGACATCTTGGACATACTCAAAAGCCCTCCCATCCACTCAGAAACGTTAGACGCTATGGGAAGAGCTATCTCGAATAGAGATATAGAAGGAAGCGTGTTGACGTCCTTTTCGGGTAAAATTTCTCATCCAGATGATATCTCGAGGATAGCGGATCTGCTGTTAAGGGAGAGAGATATCTCGACCGTTTTAGTTTACGGGATAAAAGATAAAAAAATACATATGTCAGCCCGGAGTAAGGATTTACAGATAAACGTTGGCAGGATCATGGATAGAGCCTATTCAGATATAGGAGAAGGAGGCGGTCACGAACATGCTGCCGGGGGGATGATCCCCTTAGAAGAGTTCGATGATGAAAAAGAAGCAGCCGAAAAGATCGCTGATCTCTTCAAAGATGAACTGTGGGGTAAATGAATTATGAGTTATGGGTACAGGGAGATCGGAACGGGACAAAAAAAGGGCTTGAGCAGCACCGAGAAAAAGCACCTGATAATAGCTCTAGGAGTTCTGACTTTAGCCTTCGCTATAAGCTTTTCTGGTGGGTTCTATGGGATCCTCTCTACTACGTTCCCGGTCTTTTTACTCATCTCATTCATATCGGTCGGGACCGCTTTTCTGTTCCATGAACTGGCACATCGTAGATTGGCCAGAGCGTACGGATGCTGGGCCGAATTCAGGATGTGGCGCTGGGGTTTGATATTGGCACTGATGTTCAGTTTCCTCGGCTTTGTTTTCGCCGCCCCGGGTGCGGTGATGATCAAGGGACATATCACGAGAGAACAGAACGGGAAGATCAGCGCCGCGGGTCCCGCGACGAATTGGCTTGTTGGAGCACTTTTCTTGACTGGTTCTTACTTCTCAAATCTTTATGGAATAGTATTCGTGCCTTTTGTACTGGCCTTCGTCGCCTTCGTGAATCTTTTCATAGGAGGTTTCAATCTACTTCCATTTGGGCCCTTGGATGGGAGGAAAATATTCAGCTGGAGCGTGAAGAATTATATCTTACTCGTGGCTTTGATCGGGGGGACCTTGGCTGCTGGATACTATCTAGGTCCTCTTTCAGGATTCTTGTAAACAGTCTTGTAAACAGAACTGATGGAATTGAATATCTATAACTGTTTAACTGAGATCTAGTCTTCTAGCTCAGGAACGACCATACATCCATTCAACAGAACGGTGAAATCTCCACCCGTCTTTTCCAGAGCATCCTCGACGGCGCTTTGTAACTTCTGCTTGGGAGTGATAAACACACTATTCAAAGTCTCTTCATCTAGATCGGTAACCGCCCAAAGCTGTGTTTTCTCTATCCCGTCCCAGCAGGAGATCAGGTCGGCGATACGTCCGGCTTTATGGTAACCCAACCTGTATCCCTCTTTGACCTTCTCGACCGTTTTTTCTGGAGAATCTATAGAGGATAGTAATTCGTAAAAATTCTTAGGCCCGATCCCCTGGGGACATTTCGCCGCCAGTATCAATGTGCCGTTTTCTTTCAACGCCAGCTTCCCGTTCTCTATCGCCTTGGCGCTCTGGTAAAGGTTCACGTCCATGGGATGAGCGGCACTCACCACAACGTCTGACTTCTTTTCAAGACCGACCGCAAAGACTTCCTTTGCTTTCTCGGCTTCTCTGTAAAAAGATCTCTTCCAGTCTCCTGCAGAAGCGTGATACACCCTGTTATCTTTATCGAGGGTCAGGTTGAGTGAAAAGATCTCCTTATCTATCATCTCTACGGCCTCGATCATGTCCTCGTGGATCGGATTTCCTTCGAGACTGAGAGCGTCGGCTCCTTCCTCTAGTGCATGAGAATGATTGTTCTCTATGGTCTCATAGGAAGCGATGCCGGGCAGGAAGGATTTTCTACCGCCGGTGTAACCCGCGAAATAATGAGGTTCGACTGAATTGATGTTCAAGACATTTTTCGCTTCTGAGAGAAGACTGTTGAACTTGACAGGGGTTTCTCTTTCAGTCTCGCCGTTTTTAACCATAGGATCTTCCTCCGCATCGTGAGAATAGATCTGTTCACGATGTGTTTCATAAAAATTTCCGAATATCTCCCTGTATTCTTCCTCATTTGGATCATCGTGGGATCCTCTCGCGACTATGAATCTGACGTCGTGTTTCTCTATCTCTTCCCGCATCACTTCTAATACCTTAGAGGTCGGGGTGGCCCGGGTCGCATCGTTTACGATGATCAAAGTTCCATCTTTGATGAAGTCTGAAATGTCTGAGTATCTTTGCATCTCGATCGGGTCGGACAGAGCGTTTTTTATGTTCTCCTTTTCGTCCTTTACTTCAACTTCGTTGGGAGCCAGTATCTTGTTGAGACGTTCTTTTTCTATATCTATCGTTACTTCGCCGTCGCCGTAGGGTATGTCTATCTTCATCTTTTCTTACCTCTCGCCCAGCAGTATATAAAATCAGATCCGAAAATCTTTTTCGGGCATCTTTCACTTTTGACCATATCGAAGAGATTCAATTCATCTTCTATCTCATCTAGGGTGTAATAAGAGTAGTACCTCTCGTGGCCTTCCACGACGCTCTCCTCGAACCCTTCACGATCTCCTTCCTTGAAACTGAAAGCGAATATACCTTCAGGTTCGACTATCCTGTAGACTTCCTTCTCAACACGCGAAAATTCGGACTTCGGAATATTTATCAGAGAAGCGCTCGCCCAGGCCCCGTGGAAAGAGTCGTCCGGAAATACAGTATCTCTCATGTCAGCCTGGATGAAGGCAGACTCTGGATATTTCTTTCTTGCTAGATCTATCATACTACCGGAGAGGTCGATACCGACCACATCAACTCCCTTCTTTCTCATGTACTCTGTGTCTCTTCCATCTCCACAGCCGAGATCTATCACTCTCGGTTCGGAAGGAAGAAAATTCAAAGTCCTATCCAACATCCTCTCGTGGAACTCTCTATCGCCCTCTTCTTCCGTCTTTTTACAGTACTCTTCGGCTATCTGATCGTAATCCTCTATAGTTCTTTTTATGGGTTCCATCTATCCACCTTCTATGTCTAATTCCTTCTTTATCCTGTTCAACTCTACTTCAGTAGGAACTCTAGGGATGTTCTTATGCTCTTTGCCCGGAGACGAGGTATAATAAGGACGGTTGCATCCCGGGCAACCTCTGGTCTGGAATATATCTTTTTCATCTATCATGTTGAACGCTTCCTCCGCATTGTTAGAGGTCAAGTTTATCGCCTTAGAGATGTCCATGTCTTTTTCCAACAGACCCGTGAGGAGTTGAGCTTTGCGGTAGTACTTCAAGTCGACTTCTTCTTCTTTGGATCTGTACGGGAAAAGGGACACTTCTGCCCCGGCTTCTAGACTTCTCTTCACCGCGGATCCCACTTGAGCTAGATCTTCTCCGAGCCCAACTATCAGGTGAGCTGTCACGTTCCCTTCGCCGTAGATATCGACCGCCTTTCCCAGATAGTTCCAGAATATCAGGGGATCATAGTTGGGTTTAACTTGACCCCTTAAAGGATCGGTAGCCGCATCTATACCCACTCCTATCCTATCTACCGGGCCTTTGAGTTCTTGAAGCGTTTTCTCTTCCAGCGGGGGAGACGAGATCGAGATCGGTTTTCCGCTGTCTTCAAATCCGGTTACGACCTGTCTCAATTTTTTTTCGTAACCGGGGACATCCGGAGATTGAATACATATCCTGGACAGGTCGGATCGCTCTATATTTTCTTTCACTTCACCCATATCGAACAGAGGCCAGGATACCCTGGATAACCATTTGGAGTCACCTCTAGCCTGGGGACAGAATTTACATCCACCCCTGCATCTTTTTCCATCACCTGGGACCATCATATAAGCGGTGGTCGGCACCTCCTCGGAGCTCCCTTGCTTCAGATCTGAGACCAGTGCGGTACCGTACGAGACCCTTATCTCATCCATTATTCATTTCCACTCCCTTTCATGAGTCCAGCTATCGGAACTGTATTTACTTTCTAACTTCGAGGTTCTCTCTTTTTCCTCTTCACTCAAACCTTCTTCTTCTACCTCTTCCTGGAAATGTTTTACATACTCTTCCTTCATCGAATCGATTATTTCTTCTAGACCCGGCTTTTCCCCTGTCTCTTTCTCCACCGTAGTGACCAGATCCAAAAATGAATCAGCACCTTTTTCCTTCAACTTTTCTTCATCTACTTTCAATATCTCGGATAACTTTTCTAGATCTGTCGCATACATCAAGGTGCCATGCTGGAGAAAACCTTCCTTCCCCCTGCGCTGAGCACTGCCTGAGATCTTTTTGGTCCCTACTAGTATATCGTTGTAAGGTTTGAAGGTGGCATCAAGACCAAATCTTTTTAACGTATTGATCACCGGCTGCAGATTTTTACGGAAGCTCTCTTCGATATCCTTTTCAGCTTTTTTAGTGACCATCGAATAAGTTATCTCACCGTCGTAATCGTGAAAAACGGTGCCTCCGCCGGTCATCCTTCTCACAAACGGGATGTTCTCTTCTTCACATCTCTTCACGTCGATAGTTTCTTCGATAGATTGGGTATAACCTAAAGTGATAGCCGAAGGTTTGAACCTAAAGAATCGAAATGTTGGATCACAATTCCCCTCGTCGAAACTTCGAAGTATAGATTCATCTATGGCCATCTGTCTTTCCGCACTGGCCTCTATCAAGGGTATGTATCTTATGCTCATATATCTATATCTCCCCGATAGATTATAACTGTTTTCATATATTGTGTTCCTTCGGAAAGTAGAAGAAAAGGCAGATCGCCGTACTTCATAGAACTCCCGGAGAGAGCGGTGATCGATATGGAAGAAAGACTGAAGATGCTGAGCAGGATCTCACTTATACTGGTAGCAGTTGTCACAGTACCATCTTCCAGACTCTTCGAAATACCTAAGTTCTTCACCGCAGTCAGGACAATATCTGGAATCTTTTTCGGACGACGGAGACGTCTTTTGAGTCTGAGTTCGGGAACCTCGTTGTTTTGATGTCCCTCTGTTTCCAGGCTGCATCACATCAACACCTTCCATATCTTCTAGGACTCCGCTCTGATTCGATGGTTGACTCGGAGCGGCGCTTTCAGATTTTTGAGTTTGAGCGCCTCCTCCGACGGCGGAAGATTGTGCATCAGGGAACAGGTCTCTACTGTAAGGACCGGGAAGCGTCCCTTCAGTGGCGAACTGGTAAAGAGCCGTCACGAAGACGCTCTTCATGGCCGAGTGGAGTGCAAATATCACCAGAAGGTATATCACCAGCAATACAAAAGCGACCAGAAAAGGTGCTCCTGTCATCAGGGCTCCGATAAAGGCCAGGACCCCGAGTAATCCTAATCCAGTAAATATCAGCCCAAAACCGATCCTTCCAGCCACGGTTTCACCCCAAGTATCTTTGAACAAGAACGCGCTCTTCTTGATCGAGGAAAAGACACCCTCTTCCTCCATCAGGAGCACTGGGAGTACGAAGAAAGTGGCGTAGGTCCACCCCACCCCTAGGATCCCGCCTATAAGACTTCCAAGGAATCCAAATTTCTTCCGTAGAGCCCTTTTAAGGATTCTGATAAGCATGCCAACTATCGCCGAGAGTATGGACCAGCCGAGGAGTTTTGGCCATCTGCTCAAAGCGAGGTCCAGCCCGTCACCGAAATCTGGTTGTCTGCCTTTGAACTTCTCCGCCGCATAACCTACGATGGAAGCGTTGAATAAGATCCCCACGAAGGATAACACTAGATAAAGTAAGAAGAGATATGCTAGAAGCAGATAAATGTTCTCTACTGGCATCCAAAAGAAGAGGGGCACTATAAACGATGCTAAAACTATGAGGGATACGACAAGAGTCACTACCGGGTAGAGCATGAGTTTTTTCTCCGACATAACGACTCCCCAGCTCGTTTTCATCAGTTTCCATGCTCTCTTGATCCTGGCGATAAACCCCATATCTTCACCTCTATATCTGGGTTAGTATCTTATTACTCATAATAGTATACCCTGTTACATAACAGTAATATGGGAATAAAAAGATTTTGTTGTAGAGAGTCTGTCAACTTTTGCAGGACTTGCCTCCTTCTTTCACTTCAAAGCATTTTGGGGCGTTCATGATTTTTGGGTAGCAAGTCTAGCAAACAATCTTTTCCTTATTATAGTCAAAGACGTAACTTTTTGAACTTTTATAGAGTCATTGACGTCTACTGGAATTTGCGAGCAAATTCCATCGACTCTCGGAATTTCCAATAGGAAATTCCAAGTTAGTAGGAATTTTTCTAAATTCCTACGACATGAGGAATTCTTGTGAATTCCTCAGTGAGTTGTGGATGTTGGAACTTTAGTTTAAAAAGTTCCGACTTCCACTTTAAATCTATTATATCACTAAATTATTGACACACTCAGGTTAAAGCAAAATAAATATAGGGGATACGTTATAATGCGTGGAAAAGGAGTTAGATCGACATGAGAAGAAGAGATAGAGATCGGAAATATTATCTGACCTCAGAATCAGTTACGGAAGGGCATCCAGACAAGATGGCGGATAAGATCAGCGATTCGATTTTAGATGAATTGATACGAGAGGATCCGAGCTCGAGGGTGGCCGTCGAAACCATCCTGACCAATGGGTTGGCATTCGTCGGAGGTGAAGTCACCTGTGACGGATATGTAGATGTCAACGACGTCGTCAGGGACACAATAGATAATATCGGATATACCGAGCACGAGTACGGTTTTGAGGCCGACTCCTGCGGGGTGATGACCGCTATACATTCACAGAGCCCCGACATCGCCCAGGGCGTAGATAGAGAAGTACAAGGTGCCGGCGACCAGGGGATCATGTTCGGTTACGCCACTACGGAAACGGAAGAGAAGATGCCTATGCCTATCATAACGGCTCACAAGTTATCAAAAAAGTTGACGGACGTTCGTAAAGAAGGTAAGCTTAAGTACCTACGGCCAGATGGAAAGTCCCAGGTTACGATAGAATACGAAGGGGACACCGCAAAAAGGATAGACGACGTGGTGATAGCGGCTCAACACGATCAAGACGTGGAAGACGAAAAGTTGAGGGAAGATATCAAGAGAGAGGTGATCGATCCGATATGTGGAGATCTGGTAGATGATGACACCACCTTCAACATAAATGAGACCGGAAGGTTCGTATTAGGAGGGCCCCAGGCAGATACCGGTTTGACCGGTAGGAAGATCATAGTGGACACTTACGGAGGTCACGGAAGCCACGGTGGTGGATGCTTCTCAGGTAAAGATCCCTCTAAGGTGGACCGATCGGGTGCATACATGGCTAGATATATAGCTAAAAATCTGATCGCAGCAGGACTAGCTGAAAAATGCGAGGTCCAGCTCAGCTACGCCATAGGCGTCCCTGAACCAACCAGTATACTCGTCAACACCTACGGAACCAACAATATCCCGGAGAGAAAGATAGAGAAACTGACTAAAGAAAAATTCCCTCTAAGACCGGCAGAGATGATAGACCATCTTGAACTCAAAAGACCGATCTATGAAAAAACTGCAGCCTATGGACATTTCGGAAGAGAGAAAGAGGAATTCACCTGGGAAAAGACCGACATGGTCGAAGAACTGGTGTAAAGAAGAGTGTTAGGGAAAAGTTTTTTTCTTTTTTGTTTTTTTTCTTTTTAATCTAGCAGTCCGGCTTTCTTCAATTCGTCCTTGATGTGTTCAACGCCTTCTTCCAACTGTTCTTCATTTTTTCCGCCGGTGCAGACCATCCTTCCTGAACCGAACAAGAGAAGCACGACTGGCGAGTCCTGTAACCTGTAAACCAAACCAGGGAACTGTTCCGGTTCGTATTCGACCCTTTCGAGTCCGAGTGTAATGGCTACAGAATTCAGATTGAGATCAGTATCTAATTCATAAGAAGCTACTATATTCTGAATAGTGGCTTTCACCTCATCGGCCGTCTCTATACCGCCCTCGTTCAGGAGGTTCTTTATCTTATCTACACTCTTTTGAGGCTCTTCTAAGGTGACTCCACCGGTACAGACCATCTTGCCGCTGGAGAATAGTAGGAGAGAAGTATTCGGTTGATCCATCTTGTAGATCAATCCCGGAAACTTATCAGGATCATATTCTGATCCTTCCAGCGCTTCATGCACATCCCACAGATCCAGCTCTTTCCCTATCGACGATGATGCTACCACATTTTCAATCGTTAAACCTTCCATATTCAATCACTCTGCCCCTTCCTAATTAAATACCCCTATTTAAAAGCAAGGGTCGGTCTGCCGCGATTATCATCTGATATTTTCATTATCAATTACACCAAAAGAGCTAAGGCCGGGACACTCATATCGATGTGCTTCAAGTGGATAAAATAGGTCGAAACTGACGAGCTGCAGAAATTTTCGAGTGCCGGTCGTGCAAAAACCTGAAGCGTTTAAGTAGTGATGAGAAAGGTATTTATCGAGGATTCTCTGTAATCTTTATGAACTGAAAATATGCTATACATGTTACCTTTTGAAACATCGGTCGAGGATCCCAACGTACTCTCAGAAGAGATCCCATTTAAGAATCAGGTGCTAGAAGAACATGTCGAATTGGAAGATATGTATGATCCGAACAGAGGTCAATATAAAGGAAGAGGGTATTTAGAGGTCTGTTCCAAAAGAGGAGAAAAACTGGATGATATCGTTATAGGCCTCACCGACCATGATCTTTTTACTGGTCATCTAAATTTCATCTTCGGGCTCGCGGAAAAAGACGGGAAGGGATGCATAATCTCTACACACCGGTTGGGCGATGGCGAAAAGATGAAAGAGAGGATGATCAAAGAGGCGGTACACGAGATCGGTCATGTTGTCGGTCTGGAACATTGTTCCAACCGCAGATGTGTGATGCATTTTTCTAACTCCCTGCTGGACACGGATAAGAAATCTAAGTGGTACTGCAGGAGCTGTGAGAAGAGATTTGAATCTCTGTTGAAAAAACGACGGATCTTTTTAGACTATTGACGATATAGATATTCGACAATTTTATATAGTTCCCTTTTCTACACTCCATAAAGATGTCTGAATTGGAAGAAAAGATCGCTGGGGAGATAACCATCTCTGAGAACCCCGGCGAGGTAATAAAAAAATGGAGAGAGATGTTCGAAGTCTCTCAGACCAGGCTTGCGGAGAGGATGGAAGTGTCACCCTCCGTTATCAGCGATTATGAGAAGGGGAGGCGGAAGCCCGGTGCTACACTGGTCAGAAATATAGTTGAGTCCTTGATCGCGATAGATGAAGAGAGAGGCGGGGAGGTGATAGATCGGTTCTCTAGGCCAGGCCGTGAGGGTATCTTGAGCATAGGAGAATTTGGTGAAGGGGTGCCCCTAAAAGAGATAATCGATGAGGTCGAAGGAGAACCGATATATGAGGGAAGATTAGACCATGAGATCTACGGTTATACGGTTATAGATAGTATCAAAGCCATCTTATCCATGAGATCTTTCGATTACCTAAGCCTTTACGGATGGAGCACGGAGAGGATCTTATTTTTTAAAGGAGTAGAACACGGTCGATCGCCTCTTGTAGCTATCCGTTCCACTCCGTTGACCCCTGCGGCCGTATGCTACATACAGCCGAAGAAAGTCGATAAATTATCGACGAAATTAGCGGAAAAGGAAGGCGTTCCTCTACTCAAGACTGACTTTGAGGTTCAAAGATTGATAAAGATATTGGAAAAAAGGTCGTGATATCATATGAAAACGGAAAAAGAAGTTGGAATAAAAGGATATGCGGGTTATGTCCCTAAGTACAGGATCACCCCCAAAGAGATCGGTGATGTCTGGGGAAAGGACGGCGAAGCCATGGGAAAGGGTCTGAGGATCGAGCAAAAGTCGGTCCCGGCTCCAGATGAGGACGTTGTAACGATCTCTACTCAAGCCGCGAAGTGGGCGATCCAGAGAGCGGGTATAAAGGGAAACGATCTAGATGCGATATATGTCGGTTCGGAGTCGCATCCCTACGCGGTGAAGCCGACTGCCACCATCGTAGCGGCTTCCTTAGCGGCTTCTCCACATATGACGGCAGCCGATTATGAATTCGCCTGTAAGGCAGGTACGGCCGCATTCCAGACCTGTATGGGGATGGTGAGTTCAGGTATGATCAAGAACGGTATGGCCATCGGAGCGGACACTTCACAGGGAGCTCCGTCTGATGCTTTAGAATATTCGGCGGGAGCCGGAGGCGCCGCCTATGTGATCGGGTCCGAAGACCTTCTAGCAACGATAGAACGTACCTGCTCTTTTACGACAGATACCCCTGACTTCTGGAGAAGAGAGGGAGAAAAATATCCGCAGCACGGTGGAAGGTTCACTGGTAAACCGGCTTACTTTAAACATGTTACCACTTGTACTGAAAAGTTGCTAGAGGAAACTGGAAAAGAGCCCGAAGATTACGACTATGCGGTCTTCCATCAACCTAACGGTAAGTTTCCCATGAAGGCGGCAAAAAAGATGGGTTTCTCTAAAGAACAGATAGAGCCCGGCCTTCTAGTTCCAAAAATAGGCAACACTTATTCAGGCGCTGTTCCCCTGGGATTAGCGGCAACATTAGATCAGGCAGAACCTGGAGATAATATACTGGTGACTTCATACGGCTCAGGAGCTGGAGCCGACAGTTTCGATATCAAAGTGACCGAAAACATAGAGAAGATAGAGGAGCAGGACGTTCCAAAGATAGAAGACGTTACGACTGGAGAAGAATACATCTCATATGCAGTGTATGCTAAATATAGAGATAAGATCCATGGAGGTGGATGATTTGAGAGACGTAGCTATAATAGGTATAGGAGAGACCCAAATAGGAGAACTCTGGGATAAATCGCTGAGAGAACTGGGCATCGAAGCCGGTCTGAAGGCATTGAAAGATGCTGGGATGAGAGGTGACGAAGTCGAGAAGATGTATATAGGCAATATGTCAGCCGGCAAGCTCATAAATCAGGAACATATCGCCCCGCTGATAGCGGATTACGCCGGATTGAGCGAAGTACCTTCAACGAGGATAGAATCCGGAGGTGCTTCCGGAGGTATGGCTCTGGCCGAGGGATACAAATCGGTAGCTTCAGGCATGGATGACTTCGTCGTCGTCGGAGGAGCGGAGAAGATGACCGATGTCGGAGAACAGGAGGCGAAAGATATCCTTTCCTCTACAGCCGATCAAGAATGGGAAACGGTCTTCGGAGCAACTTTCGATTCCCTCTATGCGATGATGGCTAGATACCATATGGACGAGTACGGCACAACGAAGGACCAACTGGCTGAGGTTGCCGTAAAAAATCATGAGAACGCGGCTAAGAACCCTAACGCCCAGTATCCAAGGGAGACCTCGAAGGATTTTGTCAAGAGCGCACCCATGGTTTCTGATCCCTTAGGTATGTTCGACTGCGCTCCGATCTCTGACGGTGCCGCCGCCGTGGCATTGTGTCCAGTGGAGAAAGCTGAAAGCTTCCAGACCGAACCTGTAGAGATAGCTAGTATAGGTCAGGGTGGCGACAACTTGGCCGTGCACGAGAGAGATGATATAGGTACGATGGAAGCGACCAAAAGAGCGTCTGAAAAGGCTTACAAGAGAGAAGATATAGGACCAAAAGATATCGACTTCGCCGAGGTCCACGATAATTATACCATAACTGAAATAATGGCCATCGAAGATCTGGGCTTCTTCGACAAAGGAGAAGGCGGCCCGGCGACCGAGAAAGGGAAGACAAAGTTGAATTCAGATATCTCGATAAACACTTCCGGCGGACTGAAAGCGAAAGGCCGTCCGGTCGGCGCTACCGGTATAAATCAGGCGGTCGAAGCAACGCTACAACTGAGAGAAGAGGCAGGAGATAGACAGGTGGAGAATGCAGAATACGGGCTAATCCATAACATAGGAGGAACCGGCGCGAGTGCGATTGTTCATATCTTGAGGAGGTGGTCTTAGATGGCGATCCCAAGATTTTGGAGAGAGATCAGGCAGAGATACAAGGGTATAGGGTCTACCTGCAACGCCTGCGGGAAAATGTACTTTCCTCCAAGAGATATATGTCCGGAATGTAGAAGAGAAAGTTTCCACAATATGGAGGAACAGGAATTAGAGGGTAGAGGAGAGATCGTGACTTATACGAAAGTCCACGAACCCCATCCAGAGTTCAAAGATCTTTCTCCCTACATAATGACAATAGTAGAGATGGAAGAAGGGGTCAGATTGACCGGTCATATCGTAGACGTCGACTTTGAAGACGTTGAAAGAGGTATGGAAGTCGAGGCATCTATGAGAAAACTCGGAGAAGAGAGCGAAGAAGGACTGATATACTACGGATACAAATTCTGGCCCATAGATACACACAGGCCAGAATAGGACAAAACTATTTCTTTCTTCTTTTTTGTTTTCTGTTTTTTTTCTATTTTTTGAAGCCGGTCAGAGAAAAAAGTAGAGCAAGAAAAAGGAAGGGATTTTGGTTATCGGTTTTATCGATCAGTAAGGTAACTGGTCGTGGTCTTCTAGGTACTCTTCTTCAGCTCTATCGCGCAGTTCCGTTCTCCTGATCTTGCCGCTTATCGTCTTCGGCAGTTCATCGATGAAATCTATCTCTCTCGGGTACTTGTAAGGAGCGGTAACTTCCTTCACGTGGTCCTGCAGTTCTTTCTTCAAATCATCACTCGGCTCGTAATCGTCGTTCAAGATCACGTAGGCCTTCACTATCTTTCCTCGCACTTCGTGCGGAGCACCTATGACCGCCGGTTCCTGAACCGCGGGATGTTCCTGAAGCGCGCTCTCGACCTCGAAGGGGCCGATCCTGTAACCGGAAGCTTTGATGACGTCGTCCGCTCGACCGACGAACCAGAAGTATCCGTCCTCGTCTTTGTAGGCCCTGTCTCCGGTGTAATACCAATCGCCGTCGAAAACCTTAGCGGTCTTATCTTCGTCCTTCCAGTATTCTTTGAAAAGACCGGGTGGTCTTTCGGGTTTGACTTTGAGACCGATATGACCTTCCTCTCCTGGGGGTAGCCTTTTCTGGTTGTCGTCTATTATGTCCACTTCGTGGCCAGGGGTAGGTTTACCCATCGAGCCGGGTTTGACTTCCATCGTGGGATAATTGGATACAAGCGCTACGCATTCCGTCTGGCCGTAATAATCGTATATGTGCAGGCCGGTGTACTCTTCCCACTTATCTATGACGTCGGGATTTAGAGGTTCGCCGGCGCTGAGACAGTGACGCAGTGAGCTGAGATCGTAACTCTCTACATCCTCGTTTATCATCATCTTGTAGATGGTCGGCGGAACGCAGAAAGTCGTTACGTTATGATCCTGAAGTACCTTCAAAGCTTTCTTTGGATCGAACTTACCGGTGATGTTCTGCTGCACTACTGTCGCTCCTACGATCCACTGTCCAAAAAGCTTGCCCCAGACGGCTTTAGCCCAGCCGTTGTCGGCGATGGTCCAGTTTATATCTTCTTTTCTAAGATCCTGTACGTACTTCGCCGTAACTTCGTGACCCAATGGATAGGAATGGGTATGCAGGACCATCTTCGGCTTTCCGGTAGTTCCAGAAGTGAAGTATATGAGTAAAGGATCGTCGCTCTTTGTCTTCTCTATATCATCTTTCTCGAGGTCTTTTGAAGCGTCTTCCATCAATTCATCGAATTTCTCCCATCCTTCTTTATCTTCCTCAGCATCCACTAGAATATAGTTCTCAAGCGAGGACATCTCTTCCTTGTCTCTCACCTTATGGACTTTCTCGTGATTCGACCAATCCGTCACTATCGTACGCGCCTTTGACCTTTTTATCCTGTAAGTGATGTCCTCGGAGACCGCAAGGTTCGGAGTCGGGATGGGTATCACGCCTAGCTTCATCATGCCGAGCACAGCGACGTACCACTCTGGAACTCTGTGGATCAGGACCATGGCTCTGTCTCCCTTTTCCAGCCCCATGTCCTTGAGGACATTCGCGAACTTGTTGGACAACTCGCTCAATTCTTTGAAAGTGTGTTTCTGGGCGTTTTTTCCAGAATTGTCTATAGATATCAGCGCGTCCTTGTCGGGCATCTCTTCAGCTCTTTCATCCAACTCATCGAAAGCAAAATTATAGTACTCTGGAATGTTCCATTCAAATTCTTCTTTCACTTTCTCATATTCGTACATGTTGTGTTCTTCGCTCATATCGATCATTTTGGCCGAGCTGTATGTTACATAAATAGTTTATCCACGGGTACTATGAGTTACGTGAATTCCAAGATAAATACCGAAAATATTATGAGGGTTAAGTTTATAGATGTTCAACAGGTGTTCCCCCTTGGAAGATGAAAAAAGGAGCGGGATCGTTCAGGTTTACACGGGTACAGGAAAAGGAAAAACCACGGCAGCTCTCGGTCTGGCATTGAGAGCCGCGGGTCATGATCAAAAAGGTATGATCATCCAATTCATGAAAGGACAGATAAAATATGGGGAACTCAGCAGTATAGAAGATTTACCTGGCTTAGAGATCGAACAATATGGGCGAGCTGATTTTGTAGATAAAAACGATCCTGATCAGGTCGATATCGACTTTGCAAAAGAAGGTTTTGATAGAGCTAAAGAAGTGTTATCAGAAGAAGAATACGACATAGTCGTATTAGATGAGATGAACATGGTGCTGGATTTCGAACTTCTAGAAGAAAAAGATGTCATAGAGATGCTCGAAAACAAGCCTCCGCACATGGAGATCGTATTGACTGGAAGGAACGCTCCCCCATCGATAATAGATTTAGCTGATTTAGTCACGGTGATGAGTGAAGTTAAGCATCCTTATATGATAGGGATGGATGGAAGAGAGGGGATCGAATTTTGATCTGAACCTGAGGTGAATGTTATGTGTGATAAGGAAAAGATAGCTGAAGAAAAAGAAAGATGGAAAGATGAGACCTTAAAGCCGAACTTGGAGAAATGGCCGGAGAGGAAGGAAGAGTTCATAACCACTTCTTCGATGCCCGTCGATAGACTCTACACTCCTGATGACCTAGAAGATTTCGATTATCAAGAAGATCTAGGATTTCCGGGGGAATATCCGTTCACCAGGGGCATTCACCCCACCATGCACAGGGGAAAGCTTTGGACCATGAGGCAATTTTCTGGTTTTGGGACCGCTGAAGAGACCAATGAGCGATTTAAATATCTGATAGACCATGGTGAAACCGGCTTATCTATCGCGTTCGATTATCCCACCTTGTACGGCTACGACACCGATGACGCGATGGCCGAAGGTGAATTCGGGAAATGCGGCGTGGCCGTTTCGTCTCTGAAGGACATGGAGATCCTCTTCGATGGTATAGACCCTAGTGAGATCAGCACGTCTATGACTATAAACGGACCCGCCTCTATATTATGGGCTTTCTATATCGCCATGGCGGAAAAGAAGGGTGTACCCAAAGAGGAGCTCAGAGGAACGATCCAGAACGATATTTTGAAGGAGTATATCGCTCAAAAATCATTCATCTTTCCCCCAGAACCGTCGATGCGGTTGATCGTAGATACGTTCGAATACGGATCAAAAAACGTGCCGAAATGGAATACGATATCTATATCCGGGTATCATATCAGAGAGGCAGGTGCGACGGCCGTCCAAGAGCTTGCCTTTACTCTAGCTGACGGGATGGAATATGTAAGATGGGCTGTCGATCGGGGATTGGATGTCGATGATTTTGCCCCGCGTCTGTCGTTTTTCTTCAACGCTCATAACGATTTTTTCGAAGAGATCGCTAAATTTCGAGCCGCCAGGAGGATATGGGCGAGGGAGATGAAGGAAACTTTTGGCGCTGAAAAGGAACGATCTATGTGGATGAGATTCCACACCCAAACTTCCGGTGTCTCTCTAACCGCCCAGCAGCCCGAAGTGAACCTTATCAGGGTCGCGATCCAAGCCCTTGCCGCCGTTATGGGCGGGACCCAATCGCTCCATACCAATTCGATGGATGAAGCTTTAGCTTTACCTTCTGAGAAGGCCGTCAGGCTAGCTCTCAGAACTCAACAAACCATAGCCCATGAAAGCGGCGCCCCTAACACGATCGATCCCCTGGGAGGATCGTATTATGTCGAGTGGCTTACCGATCACATGGAAGAAGAGGCCTACAAGTACTTCGACAAGATAGAGAGTCTAGGAGGGGTCATACCCGCGATCAAAAAGGGTTTCTTCCAGAAAGAGATAGCGGACGCATCGGCACAGTACCAGAAAGAGATAGAAGAAAATAAGCGGACGGTGGTAGGGGTGAACGAATTCCAACTTGACGAGGAGCCTGATATCCCTCTTTTAGAGATGGATCCGGAAGGTGAGAAAACGCAGATAGAACGATTAGAGAAACTTAAAGAAGAGAGAGACGACAAAGAGGTCCAGGAAGCATTGGACAATCTGAGAGAAGTGGCTGAAGGCGATGAAAATACGATGCCCGCCATTTTGAGATGCGCCAAGGCATATGCGACTCTCGGTGAGATAACAAGTGTCCTTAAAGAGGTATTTGGAGAATACGACGAACCGCTGATATACTGAATTTGAATACCGAGCGGAGAAAAAGTTAAAAATTCAATCCTTCCGATCTTCTTCCAACGGCTCTAGAAAGTCTTCGGCAGCCGAATATGGATCGATCTCGGAGTTCATCACGTTCTCGACTATCTCATCTATTTTTCCTTCAGCTGTACGTTCCATGGTGTAGGAGTATATCTTTTCTCTCACTATATCTAAGAATTCATCTCTGATCTGTTTCTTTTTCAACTCTTCAAAACCGCCCGTTTCCTTCAGATGAGACAGATGAGAGCTGATCGCATCATTCAGTTCATCGATATTTTTGCCTTCCTTAGCTACGGTCTTCAGGATGGGGGGTTCCCAATCTTTTTCTTCTTGATTCATACCGAGCATCGTGTCCAATTCTCTAGCGGTGTTATCGGCCCCATCTCTGTCCGCCTTATTTACGATAAAGATATCGCCTATCTCCAATATACCTGCTTTTATCGCCTGTATATCGTCTCCCAGCCCCGGGACCTCGACTATTATGGTGGTATGTGCGGCCTTTACTACCTCCACTTCCGACTGTCCCGCTCCAACTGTTTCGACAAGAATAAAATCTTTACCGAAGGCATCCAATATCTTTATGACATCTCTCGTCTTGGTGGCCAATCCGCCGAGATGTCCCCTCGTACCCATGCTTCGGATGAACACGTCCTCGTCGAGAGATACCTCGTTCATCCTGACCCTATCTCCTAAGAGCGCTCCCCCAGTAAATGGAGAGGTGGGATCGACAGCTATTATCCCAACGCTTTTACCTTCATCCAATAATTCCAAAGTGAGTTTATCAACTACCGTACTTTTCCCGGAACCCGGAGGACCAGTTATCCCTATGACGTGTGCGTTTCCTGTATAAGAATAGAGTTCAGAAAGGGCCTTCTTCGCCCCCGGCTCTAAATTTTCTACCATGCTTATCAATCTAGCGAGGGCTCTCCTGTCCCCTGACAATAATTCAGATACTATCTCCATCAAGTCATTCCCCGCTCTCGAGTTCCACATTCTCTCTTATATATTCAACGATCTCCTGGGTCGGTGTACCCGGTCCGAATATCTTAGCTAACCCCTCTTCCCTAAGCTTTTCGGCATCATCATCCGGGATTATTCCCCCGCCGAGCACTATTATATCTTCCGCATTATTTTCTTCAAGAAGGTCAACCACCTGGGGAAATAATTCCAAGTGAGCACCTGAGAGTGCCGAAAGACCTATGACAACGACATCTTCTTGAATCGCGGCTTCCACGATCTGTTCAGGGGTCTGATGTAATCCCGTATAGATCACTTCCATACCCGCATCTCTGAGCGCGCGAGCCACCACCTTCGCCCCTCTATCGTGACCGTCCAACCCGGGTTTTGCTATCAATACTCTGATCTTCCGCCCCATCTTGCTTCACCTCTAAATTTAGATATCAAGGGGAGAAAACACGTTCAAGTTAAAAAATGTTTTGTGGAGATCTATACTATTTTTAATCCGGCTACAAAAAAGATTTATAAGTATTTTCTATAGATTCTATCATGACATTGTATAAGTTTGAAGGAAGAAGACCTAATGTGGATAAGACTGCGTACGTGAGTGACAGTGCGGAAGTCGTCGGGGACGTCACCATAGGTAAGGACTGCTTCATAGGCCCAGGAGCTAAGATAAAAGGTGATTATGGGACCGTTGTCGTTGGAGATAATACCAACATACAGGAAAACTGCGTCGTTCACGCAAGACCCGGTGAGAAAACGGTTATAGGTGATTGGGTGACTATAGGGCACGGAGCGATAATCCACGGACCGGAGATCAAGGACTACGCGGTCGTCGGGATGGGAGCTATAATAAGCGATTTTGCAGTTATCGGCGAGTGGAGCGTCGTGGGAGAGGGAGCTTTGGTGGCAAACGAGAAGGATATACCGGACGAAAAGGTCGCAGTCGGCGTTCCGGCTAAAATAGTGAAGGAAGTGGATGAAGAGTACAAGAAGAAATGGAAGGATTATAAACAGATCTACAAGGAACTCTCGACCCGATACAAAGAGAACTTGACTAAATTGGAAGGATAGACGGAATTTTATCCTAAAGCTCGGGAACCACATTCGAGATTTGAGCCAGTCTTGGCTCTTTACTGACAAACATCCTGGGACGAAAATTTTATTTAGTGCAGGAAGATTGATGACAGCATGAACTTCGAACTGACCGATAACCAGAAGATGGTCCGTAATATGGTAAGAGATTTTGCAGAGAATGAGATCGAACCAGTAGCTGACGAATTGGATGAAGAGAGGGAATATCCTCACGAGATACTCGATAAGATGTCCGATCTCGGCCTTCTCGGGATCATGATCCCTGAGGAGTACGATGGAGCCGGGATGGATACTGTGAGTTTTGCCATAGTGATCGAAGAGATTTCGAGAAAGTGTGCGGCTACCGGCGTTATAACCGAAGTCCATAACTCATTGGTCGCAAGCCCTATAATGCATTACGGGACCGAAGAACAGAAAGAAAAATATCTGCCGATGTTGGCGAGCGGTGAAAAGATCGGTGCATTCGGCGGTACAGAACCAGACGCCGGGACCAATCTTGGCGCCATGCAGACTACTGCAGAAAAGGACGGCGACAAATACATAATCAACGGCCAGAAGACATTCATAACCAGCGGCAGCGAAGCGGGGCTTTTTCTAGTCTTCGCGGTGACCGATAAAAGCAAAGGCCGAAATGGTATAAGTGCATTTATCGTCAACAGCGATACCGACGGATTCGAGGTCGGCGATGTTTTCGACAAGATGGGGATTCATGCTAACAAGGTCTCGGAATTGTTCTTTGAAGATATGGAGGTACCTGAGGAAAATCTACTCGGAAAAGAAGGTGAAGGTTATAAGATAGCGCTCAGTGCCCTAGATCACGGGAGAATAGGTATCGGGGCCCAAGCGGTCGGGATCGCACAAGCGGCGATAGACGAATCCATCAAATACTCTCAACAGAGAGAGCAATTCGGTAAATCTATCTCCAACTTCCAGGGGATCCAGTTCAAATTGGCCGATATGGAGACCAAGACAGAGGCTGCAAGGTTGCTCGTCTATAATGCCGCGGACGCTGCAGACCGTGGTGAAAGGTTCACGAAAGAAGCATCTATGGCCAAGTTGTTCGCCTCTGAAGTTGCCAATGAGGCCGCAGATGAAGGTATCCAGATCCATGGAGGCTATGGTTATATAGAGGAATACAAGGTCGAGCAGCTGTTCAGGGACGCGAAGATAACCGAAATTTACGAGGGTACTTCGGAAGCCCAAAAGATGGTCATCGCAAGAAGTCTTCTAAGTTGAGTTGATAAAGATGAATATCGCGGTCTGTGCCAAGGAAGTCGTCGATGTTTCAGAGATAAAGATAGACGAAAAAACGAATAAGCCGATCCTAGAAGGTATCTCGAAGGAAGTCAACGATATAGAAAAAAGTGCTGTCGAGGAGGCTATAAAGATTAAAGAGGAATACGGCGGAGAGATAACTATTTTGACCGTCGGGTCCGTGGATAACATGGAGAATATGAAAGAGTTACTCGCCATGGGGGCTGACGAAGCGGTGATTATATCTCCACCGGAAGAATCTGACTATACGGTTGTCTCTGAACTATTGGCCGGCGCTGTCGAAGAGATCGGCGATATCGATCTGGTGCTGTGCGGCGAAGCCTCCATCGATCTGTTCTCCGGTCAAGTTGGACCCAGGATAGCTGAGTTGTTGAATGTCCCTCAGATCACTTATGCCGAAAACCTTGATGTTGAAGAGGAGAAGATAGTCGGTGAAAGGGATGTCGGCGGAAACAAGATCATGACAGTGGAATCGCCCTACCCTGTTGTTGTCACCGTAACTAAAGAAATAAATGACCCCCGATTACCGAGCCTTCAGGAGATCCTAGGGGCGGCAAATAAACCCATAAACGAATGGGGACCGAAGGAATTCATGGATCATGAGATTGAACCTACTACGGAAATGAAGGACATAAGAGGCGTTTCCATGGAACGTAAGAACATCATATTCGACGAGGACGAGTTAGAAGATTCTGTTAAAAATCTGGCCGAAAATATTGCCAAAGAGGGTTTACTGGAGGGATAAAGATGGTGCTGATATATTCTGACGATAAAGATACAACTAAAGAATTGATAGCCAAAGGAAGGGAATTAGCAGATGAAACGGGCAGTAAGGTGACCTCTGTGATCATCGGAGAAGATGATGATGAGGTTGCTAACGAGTTGATCTACCATGGGTCAGATGAAGTTATCCTCGCTAACACGGATATAGAGCAATTCAAGGCAGAAGAGTACACTCAAGTTTTGAAAAAGCTGGTAGAAAAGACCGATTCGGAGATCGTATTGATCGGTTCCGATAAGAGTGGAAAGGAAATAGCTCCTAGATTAGCGGCAAAGCTGGAGACCGGCTGCGTGACCGACTGTACCGATCTTTACTTCGAGGATGGCACCTTAACTGCTGAAAGGGTCGCGTACAGCGGAAACGCGGTCGCCGTGAAAAATTTCATATCAGAACCCTCTATTGTAACGATCCCGTCGAAGAACTTCGATCCCTTGTCCAAGGATGAAGGAAGAGAAGGTGAGATAACCCGAGAAGAACTAGAAGTTATCGAGGCGGAATCGAAGATCATAGATGTCCAGGAAAAAGAAAGTGAGGGAGTCAACGTCGAGGATGCCGAGATAATAGTCTCCTGCGGTCGGGGTTTCGAGAATCAGGAGGATCTAGATCTTGCAGAGGACCTTAGTGAAGCCCTCGAAAGAGGAACTATAGGCTGTTCTCGGCCCATCGCTGCTGATCTTAAATGGCTCCCCGAGGATCACTGGATAGGTCTTTCGGGACACGAAGTGAAGCCGGAGCTTTACGTAGCTATCGGGATATCCGGACAGATCCAACATATAGCCGGTATGCGTGATTCTGGAACCGTCGTGGCGATAAACAAAGACGAGGACGCCCCTATCTTCGAATCGGCGGACTACGGCATCGTAGGAGATCTCTATGAAGTGGTGCCGAAATTGGTCGAGGCGATAAACGAGGAAAAAGGTTGACCCTAGATAGACTTCACTTATCCGCTCAAAGAATTCAACCTTCTATCCTTTTCGCCAATCTTAAATAGATGGTTTCTATATCTTCCTCCGCAATATGTTAAATGAGATTTAAAAGGAGAAATAACCATGAAAGATCCTGTAATAGTTTCTGCGGTAAGAACACCGATCGGTAAATTTGGTGGAACGTTGAAGGATATGCGGTCCCCAAAACTGGGTAGTATCACAATCGATGAGGCTGTTGATAGAGCCAGTATAAAGAAGGAAGATGTAGATGAAGTCCAGATGGGACTGGTATTATCGGCGGGGATGGGACAGAATCCTGCTCGCCAGGCCGCTTTAGGTGCCGATATGCCGGTAGATGTCGGAGCCGTTACTGTTAACAAAGTCTGCGGCTCGGGGCTAAAGACCATTATGAACGCCGCTAACAGTATCAAGGCTAATGAATACGATACCATAGTAGCCGGCGGGATGGAAAATATGGATAAAGCGCCCTATATCCTGAGGAAGGCAAGATATGGGTATAGAATGAATGACGGGGACCTAGTAGATGCGATGGTCTACGACGGTCTCTGGGATTACTTTAACGATTTTCATATGGGGATCACCGGAGATAGGATAGCAGAGAGATTTGATCTGAGCAGAGAAGACGTTGACAGATTCGCTCTCCGGAGCCATCAACTCGCAGCCGAAGCAAGGGAAAATGGGAAATTTGACGATGAGATAGTCCCAGTAGAGGTGCCTCAGAGGAGAGGCGACGCGAAAATATTCGAGGAAGACGAAGGCATCCGGCCAGACACTTCACTTGACGACCTCAGCAAGCTTTCACCGGCGTTCCAGGATGATGGATACATAACTGCGGGGAACGCCTCACAGATATCCGCTGGTTCCTCTGCCACCGTGGTGACGAGCGAAGAAAAAGCTAAAGAAAAGGGGGTCGAACCGATGGCTAAGATAGTGGATTATTACACGTCTGGAGTTAAACCCAAGAATGTGATGGAAGCTCCAATACCCGGGATAAAAACGATCTTAGAAAGGAACGATCTTGACATCTCGGACCTTGACTTGATAGAGCATAATGAGGCCTTCGCTTCCGCTTCTGCAGCTGTACAGAAGGAATTTGACATTCCTGATGATAAATTCAACGTCCACGGCGGAGCCGTGGCGCTCGGTCACCCGATAGGATGCAGTGGCGCTCGGATTCTAACGACTCTTCTCTACGCGTTGAAACAGAGAGGAGGAGGAAGAGGTCTAGCTACTGCATGCCTAGGCGGTGGAAATGCAGTTACGATGCTCGTTGAGATATAAATATTGAAGACAAAAAGAGGTAGTTAAGATGGATATAGAAAAGATAGGAGTAGTCGGCGCAGGAACGATGGGTCACGGTATAGCCCAAGTCTCGGCCACAGCTAGTCACGAAGTCGTTATGAGAGACATCAAACAGGAATTTTTAGATAACGGCATGAAGGGGATAAAGAGATCGCTGTCCAAAGGAGTGGAAAAAGATAGGATCTCGGAAGAAGAGAAAGAGGAGATACTGGGGAGGATCGAGACCACCCTTGAACTAGAGGACTTGAGCGATTGTGACCTCATCATAGAGGCGGTGGTTGAAGACTTCGAGATAAAGAAAGAAGTGTTCCAAGAGCTGGACGAACTGTGTGGTCCAGATACTATATTGGCCTCCAACACCTCCACGATCCCGATAACCAAGATGGCCGGGATCACCGAGAGGCCAGAGAAATTCATAGGGATGCACTTCATGAATCCGGTCCCGAAGATGGATCTAGTCGAGGTCATACGAGCTTTGACGACCTCAGATGAAACCACTGATACCATAGTTTCTCTAGCCGAGGAGATGGGGAAAGAACCGGTAGAAGTTAACGATTCACCCGGGTTTGTTTCCAACCGGGTTTTGATCCCGATGATCAACGAAGCGATCTACTGTGTAGAGACCGGTGTTGCAGAGGTCGAGGACGTAGATCAGGTCATGAAGCTGGGGATGAATCATCCCATGGGCCCGTTAGAATTGGGTGACTTGATCGGCCTAGATACCGTACTCCATATAATGGAGGTCCTTTACGAGGAATTCAACGATTCAAAGTATAGACCATGCCCCCTCCTAAAAAAGAAGGTTAGAGCTGGAGAACTGGGCAGGAAAAGTGGAAAAGGCTTCTACGACTACAGCTAAAGGTGATTTAAATGATCGAGATAGAAAGAGAGGATCATATCACTGTAATCAAATTGAACAATCCTCCGGTAAATGCGGTATGTAGGGAACTTTTGGACGAATTAGATGAGAAGTTGGACGAAGTGAAGGACGACGAAAGCAGAGCGGTCATAATGACGGGAAAAGGTAAGGCCTTCGTCGGAGGAGCCGATATCAAACAGATGAAAGAGATGGACCCCAAAGAAGCGAGGGAGTTTTCCCAAAAAGGTCAGTCCGTCTTGAATCGTATAGAAAATTTTCCTAAGCCGGTGATAGCGGCAGTTAACGGTTTCGCCCTCGGCGGGGGCACTGAGATCGCCATGAGCTGTGATTTCATCATCGCCTCCGAAAAGGCACAGTTCGGCCAACCAGAAGTGGGACTGGGGCTCATTCCGGGATTCGGCGGGACCCAGCGATTAGCGAGGTTGATAGGCATGGGTCCTGCGAAGGAATTGATATTTACCGGTAAGAATATCGATGCCGAAGAGGCTAAAAGATTAGGGCTGGCCAATCACGTAGTGGAAGCAGATGAACTTATGGATTTCTCTTTTGAGATAGCCGAAGAGATATGTTCTAATGCGCCGTTAGCCCTTGAATACGCCAAATCATCGATGAACAAGGGGATCGAAGTTTCTCTTGACGAGGGTTTAAAAATAGAATCCGAACAGTTTGAGAGATGTTTCAAAACCGAGGACCACGAAAAAGGTTTGGAAGCATTCATTGAAAAAAGAGAGGCCGACTTCACAGGAGAATGAGTGAGCCGTGAAAAGATGAGCTTGATAGACTTAACCTCGATGGCAGAACCGGATGAAGAGGAGCAGGAAAAGATAGAAGAAACGTTAGAAGGCTTAAAGGAGGATATACCGGACCTCTGCTACCAGTGCGGTAAATGTACCTCCGGATGTGAGGCCTTTATATTGCTGGAACTGGAACCTCATTCCATCATGGGGAAATCTAAGGCCGGTTTTATAGACGAGCTGGTGAATTCAGACGAGATCTGGACATGCATGCAGTGTTTCAAATGCCAAGAAAGATGCCCGCAGGACCTTTCCCCGGTCCGGGTAATTTTTGCCCTGAAGAACCTTGCCGTGGCCGCGGGAAAAGAGATACCCAGCGGCTATCAGAAGATGCTGCAGTCGGTGCTCGGAAACGGTCTGATCCAGCAACCTAAAGAGGTTCTGAACCGGGCTAACGAAACCAGAAAAAGGGAAGACCTTGATCTACCCCCAGTACCTGAACCTGAAGATATGGATAAAGTCCAACAGATATTGATGAAAGCGACTCAGGAGAAACTGAGGTGATTATTATGAAGGAACTCGGCCTTTATCTTGGATGTGTTATCCCGACAGAACAGTACGGCTATGAGATGTCGATCAGAGAAGTGCTCCCAAAATTCGATATAGAGTTGGTAGATCTAGAGGAATCTACCTGCTGTGGAGCCCCTCTTCGGAATGTCAATATGTTCACGACTATGTACCTTTCCGCGAGGAACATGGCGCTCTGTGAGAAGAAGGGTATAGACCTCTACGCGCCGTGCCCGATCTGTCATCTGGGTTTGACAGAGGCGAAGGAGAGTCTGGAAGAAAATCCGGAGCTGAAAGACAAGATAAACTCTAAGCTGGAGGAAGAGGACTTACAATACGAGGGGAGTACGGAACTATATCATACACTGGATCTACTGCACGACGAGATCGGTTTAGACGAGATAGAAGATCAGGTGGAAGAACCTCTTGATGATCTTACTTTTGCCGCTCATTACGGCTGTAATACGATCAGACCTAACGATCTGGATAGACCTGACGATTCCGAGAATCCCCAGAAATTGGAAGAGCTTATGGAGACAATCGGGATAGGAACCGAAGATTATCCAGAGAAACTAGACTGCTGCGGAGGTCAGGTCATTTCGGATCACAATGAATCGGCCCTTACGAAGGCGGGGGAAAAAATTGAAGCGGTGCAGGATCAAGGCTTCGACGGTCTATCAACCATCTGTCCGTGGGGTCATAGGATGTTAGATTCTAAACAGGATAGCGCCGCAGATACGATCGGTGAATCTTTGGATCTACCGGTGATGTATTATATCCAACTATTGGGGGTCGCGATGGGCATCGAGCAATCTAGATTAGGACTGGAATTAAATCTGAGTCCCGTAGATAACTTAGAAGCCATCGAGAGTATCGAGGAGGCGGAATGATATGTCAGGGATAGGAGTCTTTATATGTCACTGTGGAAGCAACATCGCCGGAACTGTGGATGTGGATGAACTGACGGAATACGCTTCAGATCTGAATGGAGTGACCTTTGCCACTAATTACAAATATATGTGTTCCGACCCCGGTCAAGAACTGATCAAAGATAGTGTCGAAGAGCAGGATCTGGACTCGGTGGTCGTTGCGGCCTGTTCTCCCAGGATGCACGAAGAGACATTCCAAGCGGTCGTTGAGGACGCTGGTTTAAATCCCTATCGCTTCCAGATGGCCAATATTAGGGAACAATGCTCTTGGGTCCACAGCGACGATATGGAAAAAGCCACGGAGAAGGCAAAACACTTGGTAGAGATGAGCGTAGAGAAGTCTCGTTTATCTGAAGACCTTGAGAAGACCGAGGTAGATGTCAATTCAGATGCATTGGTGATCGGTGGAGGGATCGCCGGTATCCAGTCCGCGCTGGACCTGGCCGACCAGGGTAAAAAAGTCTACTTGGTCGAACGAGAACCCAGTATAGGCGGAAAGATGGCTCAGTTGGACAAAACTTTTCCTACTCTAGACTGTTCCTCCTGTATCTTGACTCCGAAGATGACCGACGTAGCTCGTAATCCGAATATCGAATTATTGACTTATTCCGAGGTCGAAGAGGTGGATGGCAGCGTTGGGGACTTTGAGGTGAAAGTGAAGAAGAAGGCCACTTATGTCGACTGGGACAAGTGTACCGCATGTGGAGATTGTGCAGAAGCATGTAGGAGGAGTGGGAACGTCGAAGACGAGTTCAACGAAGGATTGGACAATAGAGGGGCGATATATACTCCGTTTCCCCAAGCGGTTCCCGCCGCTTATACCATCGACTCCGAAGTTTGTATTTCTCTAGAATATGATGGTACCTGCACATCCTGTAGAGAAGTCTGCGAGCTCGACGCTATAGATCTTGATGACGAGGATGAGATCGTAGAATTGAACGTGGGCTCTATAATCGTAGCAACCGGCTACGATCTCATGGATCCTGAGAAAATTTACGAGTACGGTTATGGAAAGTCTAAGGATATAATCACGAATTTAGAATTGGAGAGGATAATAGATGCTTCGGGACCGACCGATGGTGAGATACACAGATTATCGGATGGAGAAGACGTGGAGAGCGTGACCTTCATCCTCTGCGTCGGTTCTAGAGACGAAGAATTACAATCTTACTGCTGCAGGATAGGGTGTATGGGCGCCTTGAAGCATGTACATCTATTGAGAGACCATCTGGACGAAGACGTGGACATAAACATCTGCTATACCGATATCCGCTCCTTCGGAAAGGGCTATGAAGAGTTCTACAGGAGAACGAGAGATTTAGATGTCAACTTCGTACGCGGTAGGCCCTCGGAAGTGAACGTTCAAGAAGAAAAGGTAGAACTTAACGTCTTCGATACGACCATGGATAAGCTCCTTCAGGTGGAATCCGATCTTGTCGTTTTGGTCCCTGCACTGCTTCCGAGCGAGGGGACTGAGGAACTGTCTAGACAGTTACGCATCACCCGGTCTAGTGACGGCTTTCTGCAGGAGGCACATCCCAAGTTGCGGCCTATGGATACTTTCACGAACGGCATATTCATCGCAGGGTGCTGTCAAGGCCCGAAAGATATCCCCGACTCGGTATCTCAGGCTTCTGGAGCCGCCGCAAAAGCTTCTACCATTTTATCTAAAGATAAATTACAATCAGAAGCCACCATAGCTAGTATCGATGATGATATCTGCAGCGGGTGTAAGATGTGTATTTCGGTGTGCCCCTACGACGCTATCGAATACAATGAAGAAGACGAGGTCGCGGAGATAACCGATGTCCTATGTATGGGATGCGGCTCCTGCGCATCTCTATGTCCGACCGGGGCTATCGAGCATAAAGGCTTCAAAGATGAGATGTTAGAAGCGATGATAGATGCGGGGCTGACCGAGGAGGAGGGATAAGATGAGTGACGAAGACTTCGAACCAAAAATAATAGCCTTCCTTTGCAACTGGTGCAGTTACGCCGGTGCTGACCTGGCCGGTGTGAGCCGAGAACAGTATCCTGCTAACATATTGAATATCAAAGTCATGTGTTCCTCGAGGGTTTCTCCCGAACACGTCTTAAGATCGTTCAAGAAAGGAGCTGACGGAGTATTGATCGCGGGGTGCCATCCCGGGGACTGCCACTATATCAACGGTAATTATAAAACGATAAGAAAAGCGGACCTGATGAAGAAGATCATGGAAGATTTCGGTATCAAGCCAACGAGGTTGAGGTTGGAATGGATCTCTTCGGCTGAAGGCGGTAAATTTGCAAGGGTCATGGAAGAGATGACAGAGGAGGTCAAGGAAATAGGCCCCCTAAATCTTGACGGTACTTCACTGGAGGACGATACCGATGAGTGAAAAGAAGAAGATAGGCTTTTACTGGACTGGGTCCTGCGGAGGATGCCAGGTCAGTATATTGGATATAGACGAGATGCTGCTGGATGTAGCGGAGCAGGCCGAGATAGTCTTTTGGCCCTGTGCGATGGATCCCAAGTACGAAGACGTAAAGGCCATGGATGAAAACGAGATAGACATCATGTTCATAAATGGAGCTATAAGGCTTGACGAGAACAAGGAGATGGTCGAGTTACTGAGAGAGAAAACAAAAGAAGTTGTCTCCTACGGTTCCTGCGCATGCAACGGAGGGGTTTTCGGCCTGGGCAATCTTTCCAGTAAGGATGAACTACTGGAGAAAGGTTATACTAACAAAACCACGGACCAGGGTCCGTTCCCGCAGAAGATAACGGAAGTCGAAGAAGGGGAACTCGAATTAGCGGAGATGCTAGACCATATTAAACCCCTCGATGAACATATAGATGTCGAATACTATCTTCCTGGCTGTCCGCCTCTGCCGACCCAACTCGAAGATGCTCTTCCAGCCCTTTTGGATGATGAGATCGAAGTGGAAGAAAGGGACCTGATTACGGACAAGAGCGTCTGTGACCCGTGTCCTATGGAGAGGGAAGAGAAAGAGATAGAGAGATTGATCCCTATACAGGAGGCGACCGACATAGACCCAGACGAATGTTTATTGGACCAAGGGATACTTTGCATGGGCCCCGCCACTGCGGGGATGTGCGAAGCGCCCTGTACAGAAGTGGGTCATCCGTGCGTCGGCTGTAACGGCCCGGTCAAGGGCGTAGAGGACCAGGGAAGCAGGATGGCTTCAGCTCTGGCCTCTGTCATGGGGATAGAAGGAGAAGAGAATAAGACCGAGGAGGAAGTGATGGAGACGATGAACAGCGTTAGAGATCCTACGGGTTCTTTCTACATGTTCAGTCTGCCCAGCAGTATAATGCAGTTCAGGAGAGATGATATCGATGAGTGAAGAAAAAGTTGATAAAAACGAGAATAAGATATCGATAGACCCCATAACTCGTTTAGAGGGTCACGGCAAGATAGAGATATTTTTGGATGACGATGAAGAGGTTAAGAACGCCTACCTACAGGTCCCGGAATACAAAGGATTCGAGAAGTTCTGCGAAGGTAGAAGGGCAGAAGATATGCCGAACATAACCAACAGGATATGTGGAGTCTGCCCCGAAGCTCATCACCTTGCGGCTTCTAAAGCTCTCGACGACGCTTATGATGTAGAACCGCCGGAGCCCGCTAAGAAGTTAAGAGAACTTTTCTACAACGCATACATCTTCGCCGATCATATATTACACTTTTACTATTTAGCCAGCCCCGACTTTTTGGTCGGCGTCGACGCACCTAGGGAGGAACGGAACATCTTAGGGGTGATCGGTGAAGTCGGAGAAGAGATAGGAAAGAAAGTCATCCGACAGAGAGGTAAAGGCCAAAAGATAGTCCGGATGCTTGCTGGAAAATCGGTACATCCGGCTTTCGGTCTACCGGGAGGTGTCACGAAGTCACTGAGTTCAGAGGAGAGAGAAGAATTGAAAGAATTGAGCGGTGATATGGTTGATTTCGCTCAATTCACTCTGGACCTGTTCAAAGACGAAGTTCTAGCGAAGTATGAAGACGTCATAAAGGAGGACCGGTTGGAGACTTACAGCATGGGGCTGACCGAAGACGGCGAATTGAGCCATACCGGAGGCGAAGTAAACGTGGTCGATCCCGATGGAGACAATTTCGCTTCGTTTACCGGTGCCGATTATACCGATGTTATAAGAGAACATACAGAATCCTGGAGTTATATGAAGTTCCCTTACCTCAAGGAGATCGGTTGGGAAGGATTCGAAGATGGTGAAGATTCAGGTGTGTATCGTGTCGGAACTCTCGGCAGGATCAATACCGCCGAGGGGATGAAAACGGAATTAGCCCAGGAGGAATATGAAGAGATGTTCGATACGTTGGGTTACCCCGTTCATTCCACTCTTGCCTATCACTGGGCCAGGTTGATTGAAGTTCTGCAGGCGGCCGAACTGCTGGAAAATCTGGCACAGGACGAAGATCTGGAAAGCGACAACATAAGGAACGAACCGGGCGAGCCAGGCAGCGGCATCGGGATAGTCGAAGCTGCGCGTGGGACTTTGATACACGACTACGATCTTGACGAAGACGGTCTGATAGAGAACGCCAACCTCATAGTGGCGACCAATCACAACGCTTCGGTCATCTCGATGAGCGTGAGAGACGCCGCTAAAAAATACATAGACGGCGGGAATATCGAAGAGGGCATGCTCAACAGAGTGGAGAGAGCGTTCAGAGCTTACGATCCCTGCTTGGCCTGTGCGACTCATTCTGCGATGGGCGAGACCCCCTTGAAGGTCAATATCTATGATGAGGACGGAGAAAAATTGAAAGAGATCACCCAGGGGATAGATGAAGAGTAGAACAAATAGTATAAATCTTATATATGAACAAGTGATCGGCTAATTTCAAAAAATGTTCTATCCACTTCTATTCAAGAAAATTCATCAAATCGAAGAGTTTAAATCTATCTTTCATAATTTGAAAGCGGTTTTACATAAAAAACAAATTGGATTAGTTGGATAAAATTTAGAAGAACGAAAAGGTGAAAAAAATGGATGAGTATGAAAAAGCATATGAAGAATCGATAGATAATCCTAGGTCATTTTGGGCAGATGCGGCTGAAGATATAGAATGGTATGAAAAATGGGATCAAGTTCTAGATGAGTCTAACAAACCGTTCTATAGATGGTTCTCAGGAGGGAAGCTCAATACCTGTTATAATGCAGTCGATCATCATATCGAAAACGGCAGAGGCGACCAAGATGCCATCATATATGACAGCCCTGTCACCGATACGATCGAGAAATATAGCTTCGAGGAGTTGAAAGAGCGGGTTTCAAAGATCGCGGGATTCCTGAGAGAGCTCGGGGTCGAGAAAGGCGATACGGTAGTTATATACATGCCCATGATACCCGAGTCCTTGATGTCCATGTTAGCCTGTGCCCGTATAGGTGCTGTACACTCCGTCGTTTTTGGTGGTTTTGCAGCCAACGAATTGGCGATCAGAGTGGATGACGCCGAGCCCGACGTGATACTTTCTGCATCATGCGGGATCGAACGGGATAAAGTCATAGAGTACAAACCTCTTCTGGACGAGGCGATAGAGCTGGCAGAGAACAAGCCAACGAAATGCGTGATCAAACAGAGGCCAGAATATGAAGGCGAACTTATAGAAGGGAGAGACTACGATTGGGAAGAACTGGAAGAAGAGGCTGATCCTGCAAACTGTGTCTCTGTAGGTGCCAATGACCCTCTTTATGTATTGTATACCTCTGGAACCACAGGAAAACCCAAAGGCGTCGTTAGGGACAATGGAGGGCATTCTGTAGCTCTCAAATGGTCTATGAGAAATGTTTACGGGATAGAACCCGGGGACGTTTACTGGGCCGCTTCGGATGTCGGCTGGGTCGTCGGTCATTCTTATATCGTCTATGCACCGCTCTTGATCGGCGCTACCACCGTCATGTATGAAGGTAAACCTGTTGGTACCCCCGATCCGGGTGCGTTTTGGCGGGTGATCTCTCAACATGACGTCGACGTGTTGTTCACCGCCCCCACTGCTATCAGGGCGGTAAAGAGAGAGGATCCAGATGCGGAGTACTTTGAAGATTACGACGTTTCTGGTTTGGATTCGCTCTTTCTAGCGGGTGAAAGGACCGATCCCGATACCTATCACTGGGTTTCCGATCTGCTGCAAGTCCCGGTTATCGACCACTGGTGGCAGACGGAGACTGGATGGCCCATCGTCGGGAACTTCAGGGGATTAGAGCAGTTCCCCATCAAACCGGGCTCAGCTACCAAACCCATGCCAGGATATGACCTTCAGATATTAGATCCCCAGACTGGAGAGGAACTGCCCCCAGGCGAGACAGGCGTAATTGCTATAAAACTTCCCTTACCTCCAGGAACTTTCATAACTTTATGGAACAACAAAGAAAAATTCAAGCAGGAATATATGGATCCCTTCCCGGGCTATTATTTTACCGGGGACGCAGGATTCGTCGACGAGGACGGCTATATATCTATCATGGGACGAGTTGATAACGTCATCAATGTAGCCGGACATAGACTCTCTACAGGGAGTATGGAAGAAGCCGTCGCGAAGCATCCTGCCGTCGCCGAGTGTGCAGTAGTCGGTATCAATGACGAGTTGAAAGGCGAAGTCCCAATGGGTTTCTTGGTCTTGAAGTCGGGTGTCGAGCAAGATCATGAAGAAATAAAATCAAAAGTGATACAGATAGTCAGAGATGAAGTAGGTCCAATAGCGTCTTTCAAGAAGGCGCTGATAGTCGACGAGCTGCCTAAGACACGATCTGGTAAGACACTGAGAGGGACCATGAAGAAGATCGCCGACGGTGAAGAGTACAACGTACCTTCAACCATCGCGGACGAGGAAGCTTTAGGTACTATAGAAGAGGCGATAGAAGAAGAAGGCCTAGAAAAGTAATCTTCGAGCGCCCTTCAGTGGATCACACATATCATCATTACATACTGGATAGACCGAGAGGAAAGTGTGATATCTTCTGTAAAGTCTTCACTTCCTGTAGTGTCAAGTTCGTCATTTGGAAGGGGGGATATGTCCAGGTGTGGAGATCCATTGCGAACAGCAAAATAAAAATAAGAGAAATATATTGGCCCTTCATGGACGAAAACGATCAGCTTGAGCCTCGTACGATAATCAAGAAACCACCGCCCAAGATAGCTGATCCCGCTTGTTTGGGTCTGATCGGTCTTGCCATAGCTGCTTTGGTACTAGCTTTTACAGATCTAGGTTTTGCGTCGAGCAAAATGGAATCCCTGATGATCCCATGGACCCTGTTTCTAGGAGCTACGGCGCAGTTGGTTGCGGGTATAATGGATTTCAAGAGAGATAACATATTTGGAGCTACTGCATTCACAACATATTCTATGCTATGGTATTCAGTTTCACTCACGTTGTTCATCACCATCTTCACGTCCATTGACTTTGATCTCACGCATTATGCGCATGGGCTGCTAGGATTTTTGATCTTCAGTATCATATTGACAGGGGCCTCTTTGATGACGAATAAAACCCTTCTGGGAGTCCTTATATCTATCGACGTCGCCATTTTGGCTCTCGTCTCTCATATCTTAGTCGGTACAGGAGCGGTTCCTGTGGGTGTTTCGCTTCTCTTTGTCTCGATATTCTCCTTCTACGGAGCCGCCGGTGTGCTGATCAACAATATGGCGGAGAAAGAGATACTGCCTTTAGGAGAACCTCTATGGGAGCCATAGACCGGTAAGGGTTGGAAAAGTCGATGCTTTGGATTTACATGACTCCAAGATCCTCAAATCTTTCTATTTCCTCCTCGGTGTAACCCGCCTCTTTCAGTATCTCTTGCGTATGTTCACCTTTTTGAGGAGGCGATGTTCTGAATTCATCAATATTCTTGTTTGATCCAGCTGGAAATCCTATCTGATCGATCTCTATTTCAGAGAAGTCCAAAGAACCGATCAGATCTCTCTCTTCGACATGTTGACTTTCGAAGACTTCTTTCAAATTATTTACAGGAGATATCATCACTTCGTTTTCTTTTGATATCTTCTTCCATTCCTCAAAAGATTTCTTCTTGAATTCTTCCTCGATTATCTTTCTGATACTTTCCTTCTTCTCAGAAAACTGCTGGTCTTTCAATTCTTCCCTCCCTATCAATTTACAAAAATTCTTCCAATATTTTTCTTCATAAGCCGCTAGGGCGAAGTATCGCCCGTCCTTTGTCTCATAGATATCATAAAAGGGATATCTTCCAGTCAATTCTGTTTCTCTAGCTCGCGGAGTTTCTTCTTTCAAGAGAGGCTGCCAGGCGATGCCCGTGGAGAACGATATCAGACAGTCCAGTACGGAGATATCTATATACTCTCCCCCAGAGTCATTAAGTTCTCTATCAAGGAGCGCGTTGATTATGGAAAAGGCGGAAAAGAGTCCCGCGGTCATCACCGATATGGGAAAGCCAGGGATCGCAGGTTTACCATCCTTCGACCTGGTGAGATCGATCAGGCCTCCTTCGGAAGCATAATTTAGATCGTGGCCGCCCTTATCCTTAGAGGGACCGGTCTGGCCATAACTGGATAAAGAGCAGTAGATTATATCCGGATTGACCTCTCTGACCGAGTCATAATCCACCTTCAGTTTTTCGACGACGCCTGGGCGGAACTGTTCAAATACCACGTCGGCGTCTTCGACGAGCTTCATGAATATCTCTTTACCTTCTTCTTTTTTAAGATCGACCTCAATTGCCTTTTTATTCCTGTTCAGCATCAAGAATGGGGCTCCTTCTCCCCCGATGGAAGGTTCCATGTCTCTAGCATAGTCTCCTGTCTCCGGGTCCTCTATCTTTATCACTTCCGCCCCCAGGTCAGCTAAAAGCATGGTCGCGTACGGACCCGGGATCAATCTGGTCATGTCTAAGATCTTGATTCCCTCTAATTTCATATTCTCGATCTTTTATAGGATGAGAGCCTTTTATAGATTACTGCCATTTATGTGTATGACTTTTCTTCTGTTGTGGGTCAAAGGAGGAATCTGGGTCAGGTCAATTACGCCGCCTCAAAGGCTGGCATAATCGGTTTCTCTAAAGCACTTGCTCGTGAGATGGTCAGAGAAGAAGTAACGATCAATGCGGTAGCTCCAGGTTTTGTAGGCACACTGATAGTATTGGAGATGCCCGAGGAAGTGAATAAGATAAAAAACTAAATTCCGATGGGACGATTTGCGGAGCTAAAGGAAGTAGCTAGAACGGTAGTTTTTCTAGCATCTAAGGACGCTTCTTATATAACAGAAGAAGTCATCCGGATCAATGACGGATCTTATATGTAAAGCTGCGCCTTTTTTAGGTCTTTGAAACTTTCCAACAAAAGTAGAAATAGATTCTACGATTATAGTTTAAGGTGATATGGATAAGGGAGATCGAAAAAGAGAGGGGCCCTATCATCAATCTGAATGGTCCATCTATTAACGCGATACTTACAGAATTTCTGCAAGAGCTAATAGATATTGAAGATAAGGATAAAATAGATTCTACCTACGAGAGAAAGAAAGGTTTGGTTCGGGTCGGTTAACCGTTCAGAATAAAGAACCGAGTCCTTCCGCTGCTTCCTCTTTTTCCTGTTCTTCGTCTCTTTCTTCTTCCTCTTCTTCCTCTTCTTCTTCTTCGACTTCTTCCTCTTCAGTTTCGGTAGGTTCTGGAGCCGCACCACCACCGGAAGGCATCGCAAAGCCTTCCTCTATAGCTTCCTCTATATCAACATCTTCAAGGCTGGCGGTCAAGGCCTTAACTCGGGCCTCGTCCACTTCTACACCAGTGGTCTCTAAAACTTCGGTGATGCCTTCTTCCGTTATCTCCTTACCTGCCGAATGAAGCAGCATCGCGCTGTACACGTATTCCATATTTTTTACCTCCTTTGAATAGTATATATCTCAAATCATCCATCATCCTTCTTCATCTTCTTCATCTTCTTCCTCTGTTTCTTCCTCTTGATCTTCGCCGTCTTCCTGCTCATCTTCACCTTCAGCCTCGTCTCCTTGATCTTCTTCGCTTTCCTCTTCATCTGTCTCTTCGTCCTCCTCAGCTTGGGTCTCTTCTTCCGGTTCGATACCCAGCTCTTCTCTGAGTTCCTCGTCTAGAGCTTCACTGTCCAGTTTAGATGCCAAGCTCATCATGTTCTGTGATACCTGAGAGAGGAGTGGCTTGATCGTCTCCTCGTTTATTATGTCAGCGTTGAAGGCTAGACTCATTGCATCTCCCTGGCTCTGAGAGACCAGTGTGACGATGTTTTCTTCAGTTGGATAGGAAACACTCATTGATAGGGCGAAAGCTGAACTCGCACCCCGCTTTATGTCTTCTATGAATGCAGAGGGATCTATATCTAGATCATCCTTCTTATAAACTAGACCGTCCTCGTAAACCGCCTTGAGGTCGAGACCTACCGTTATCGGATTTATATCCAAGCGGCTCAACATGTTAGCTAGGTCCGAACTTATAGTCTCTCCTTCCTCGACGACGGTTTTAGTTTGATTTATCATTACTTTTCCGCTCTGTATCGAGGCCGGGATGCCGACCTTTTGAAGGTCCCCTACTATCGGGCCTGGCTTGAACGGTGTTTCTCCTTCATCGACTTCTACATCATCAGGTGCGGTCTCACCGCCGCTGGCTGGGGCCTTGGTCTTGGTCTCTTCCATCCGGTTGAACAGTTTGAATGGATTTAGATTGGTAGAAACGATAGCGACCTGACCCGTCATGAATTCCTTAACATCTTCGAGTCCATCTCGATCTTCAGAAGCTCGATCGATGGCCTTTTCGAGGAAAGTGTTCTTGGAAACTCTAAGATTTGCGGTACCTCTCAATTTTGCTCTCATCTGCTGCATCTGAAGAGCGGGGATACCTTCGATATCAACGATCCCTACAACGGGAGAAGTTTCCAAGAGATTGGTCAGCTTCTTGACTTCTTTTTCCTTCCAAACCGGGATGTCTTCACTCATCTTTGATCCCTCACATGATCCTCACAGCAGGGCCCATGGTCGTTTTCACATACACGCTCTCTAGGTTCCTTTCTCTTCTATCCAGATTTTGAACTATACGTCTTATCACCGTGTCTATGTTGTCCGCTATCTCCTCAGCATCTAGCTTTTCCGTTCCCACCGGTGCGTGGAACGTTCTTCTGTCCTGGGATCTTACGTGAACTGTCCCTTTCAAAGACTTGACCACTTCTTCGATGTCCTCGTCCGGTGTGATAGGGTTCGGCATCTTACCCTGCGGTCCCAAGATGGAACCGAGTTCTCTACCGATAGCCGACATGAGAGGTGGTTCAGCTAAGAAGAATTGATGTTCCTCTGCAAGGTTCCTCGCATCTTTCTTTTCTTCCGATATATCCTCGATCTCATCGGGTTCTATGACCGTATCTGCGACTTTTCTAGCCTGCAGAGCCAACTCTCCGCTTCCGAAGACTCCCACCTTTATCTCTTTTCCTCTGCCGCTGGGTAAGACTATCTCCTCGTCAATTCTGTTCTGAGGTTGAGAAAGGTCCACTTCTCTTAGATTTATAGCTAATTCTAAGCTCTCTTCAAAATTTCTACCGGGCGACTTCTCTAGGGCTTTCTTAACTCCTTCAAGTGTCTTTTCATCTGCCACGATTTAAACCTCCTGTAGTAGAGACGGAACCCGAGAAGTACTCAGGGGACTTCCTCCTACAGGTCTGACCTTGGAGAAAAGAGATCTCTATTTAAAGATTTTGGTGGGTTCCTCTGATTTGAAGTCAGCTTTTACAGAAAAGAGGGTAAGATATCCCACAGCGAGAGAAGGATATAGATGAATCCAAAAGCGGATATGCCCATGGGAATAAATGGCAGGTCTTCATCGACTAGTATGGCCGAGACTATCCCCAGAGTACTCAATACTACCAGGTGACCTATGTCGTTGAACATCAAAGCCGGCATGAACGCGATGATGAAAAGTACCGCCGGGAGGATAAGATCCGATGACTCTGAGAACTTTTCAGATAGGAGTTCCTCTTTTAGGATAAACGTGAGTATAGTCACTGCGAAAGCTACTAGCACGATCAAAAGACCCAATAATATGACCTCGGAAGTGAACGCTGGTTCTCTAGGAAGATCGACCGTGGTGTAGCCCCCTTCGGCATTATTATAAATCTTTGTCTTCCATATAGTTGGTGTCAATACCCCGATCACATAGATGATGAAGCAGGAGATGGAAAACAGGAAACTCGAAAATAAAGTAAATTCACCCTTTTCTCTCCTGAAGGTGACATAGAGCAGTCCCGAAGCGATCAAAAACAGGGTTAGTACACGGAAAGGACCCATCAGGAAGGCGAAAGAGATCCCGGCCAAAAGTGATACTATGATCATGTGTTTTGAAACTGTCTTGGAAAGAACGTTTTCCTCTCTATGATAGTCCAATACGAAAGATGCGAAGCATCCGAGAAAGAAACCTATCGCTCCGATGTAGAAAACATATGGAAAGTGAAGTACGTAATTCGGGTCAACGGCCCATCCCTTTGAAAAATCCGTGTCGACCAGGTGGAGGACGGCGCTGCCTAGAAGAGCTGAACTGGTCGTAAAGAGAATTATTGTGGTTTTCAACGATGAAAATATTTTCTTCAATATCTTTCTCTCTTTAAGATATAAGGATAGAAGCATGAGGCCGGTGGAAAGTATGAAGAAGAACATGGTCAAGTATAAGGACCTCTGCTGCAGGACCATCTTTCCGGCGAGACCGCCGCCTGTCTCCGGGAATACCTCTGTCTGGGTATAACCGAAGTTTTCGATGAAGGTGTAATATTTAGTGTAAGGATGGAAGGAAAAATAATCGAATAGGATTATGCCTTCATTTCCAAGAGATATAGCCGTTGGAACGATTGCGACTATGAACCATACAACCATCCAGATACCGAAGACGCCGAAAAAGATAGAAGATATCTTTTGAAAAACAGGTCTAAATTTTCTTTTTCTTAGGTGTTCTAAGGAGTTCCAGATCCGGACCTTTACCGCCACATAAAGACCGCTCAGGGTCATTATCGAGAATACCATACGTTTAAGCCCGGAACTGATCTCTTCCGCTAAGAACATGTTCGGTGGATAGATATCGATGATCTTCTGGAAGAAGGAAACGTCGGAAGCGTAGTAAGAGTAAAGGTACGAGTATTCCGCACCGGCATACCCGTGGACAAAATAATCCATGAAAGGAGGCATGATCACGATGGCGAAGCCAGGTAAGATCGCGTTGTAGACCTTACGAAGTGACGTGTCACTCGCCAGAGAGAGTACGAGGGATCCCAGTATGAGCACAGGAAAATTGAAGGCTACATGTTGGGCGATCAGATACATCGAGAAGATAGGATATTCGTATAGCAGAGATTCAGAGACGGACCGTATGATCCCGAGGATTATCAAGAAGATGAACGCTGTCAAGGGGGTAAAGCGGTCCTTCTCAAATATCTTTATCAGTTTCTGCAAAGACCCAGATATAGGTCCTAGTTCTTCATCGCTGTCTTCGGCTTTCGAATCGGTATCGGACATGTATTGAGAGGTAGATTACTATTATCTCCTATAATTAATTTTGGAGTTCAGTCTTTAAAGGCGTGATGTCTATTCCCCCAGCTTCTTTTTTCCTACGTAAGAAAAGAGCCACACAGCTACCAGCGTTAGAGCTATAAAGTGGCCTTTCTGTAGGCCTTCATTCCCCCCTAGTCTTGAATCATCACTAGTTTCTCCCACCTCGTCGGTCTCCTCTACCGTCAAAGTGTAAGAACCGTAATTTCCCTCTACGCTTCTATCGCCGTTCTGGGGTGCGTATATACCCACATAATATGTTTCGTTATTACCGCTGGGAGTAAGTACAACTTCGTCACCCTCGTAAGATTCAGGCGGATAAGAAAATGGATAACCTTTTGAAGCTACCGGGACCGACGGAAAGTTTTCAGAAGAAACGTATATGTTAGGATCAGCCTGAGGACCTGATTTTAGAGATAATTTGGTGGGTTTACTGATTTTCAACTCGTAGAGGTCTCCTCCACCTCGGCCTATCAATTTTTCAACTGACCCATATCTGAGGGGGTTGGATTCTTCATCCAGGTAGGCGTCGGTCACGTCGATCTGTCCGGGCGGGATCTCTTCTTCAGGGCCAAAGGCATAGAGGGCTTCAGTTTCCCATCTGCCCTGGAATAGAACCTCGGCCGATTTTAGGTAGTTCCTGCGCGGAGAGATCGTTTCTCCAACGGGCATCCAGAAAGGTGGATTTTCATCGATGGCTGATGGAAATTTAACGTTCCACTCATCCGCATCTACCACATACCAATCCCCACCTCCGTCATCTTCCCAGCTTTTTTTGAACATGGGGTCTTCAAACCAAGCTTCCGCTACATAATGTCCCATCAGGTCTCTTTTGACTTCCGGTGTCGGGTGGATGGAAGTGACTCGACTAGGTATGCCTATCGAGCGTAAAAGACTCACCATCTGAAAAGAAACTTCGTCGCACCAGCCGTTGATTATCTTGCTTCTTTCCCCTTCGAGTTCGTGTATACTCTTCCCATTGACCGCCAATCTTCTCGCATCTTCCAAGGTCAAACCCTCGACCTCTTTTACATCCCCGTTGAGATCCGTATGTGTCACTGGAGCGTCATATATGTTCAATATTTGTTCTTTCCGCTCGATCTTGAATCTTTTTTCTGTTACCGTGATCCACGTTTCATTTTCGATGGTGGATATCTGGGCATCTTCAGGTAATGATATACCCTTATCTTGAAATTGACTTCTCAGCCAATCAGGGACATCTCCCTCTGTAACGTTACCTTCTCTTTCCAGTTCAAAAAGATATCTCGTGTAAGGACTATTTTGACCATAGAAGAGAAGATCAGATGCATCCCTCATATCTAGATGTCCCTGAGGTCTGGCGTCGTTCCTCTGAGCGACGATCCTGTTCAGTGTTGCCGCGGCCCTCTGTGTGTCGGAAACGTTCCCAACACCGGCAAGGGCGAACTCGAAGATGTCTGGTCTATCTTCAAGATCATCTCCGAACGGATGAAGGTTTGGAGGACTGGAGTCTCTTGGAAATCTTTCACCACCACTGGTCAATATATATCCATACTCGTCTCTAGTTCCCTGTTCGTTATAGGCGTATCCTTTTCGTTGTCTTTCAGATATATCAAGGGTCCAGGGATCGAATATAATGTATATATCTAAACTTTCGCTCCATCCGGTATCCTCTTCGACGATCTTGAATTCGTACCTTCCTACGGTACAATCTTCGGGTATATCCATCTCCCAACCTTCTTCTGTAGAGGCGAAGTCGAGTTCGCTCATCTCATTTTTAGCTGGATTTACCTCTGCCTGGGCTTCAGTATATCCACTTATCGAAAGTTTAGTTCCTCTTCTGACGACAAGTTTTTCCGTAGCGATTATAGATTCTTTACCATCTTCAGAATAGGTCTCCCAGCCGTCATATTTTTTAGTTTTATATCCCTCGTCATACCGAACGTACAATCCAGGATCTTTCGGGTCCCCGATATCGCTGCCGATCTGCTCTTCCTCCCAGTCTTTCAGTCCGCTCTTCTCGGCAGTTGAACTCGAAGATAAAGCCGGTACCACCGCGAGTAAGATCAATGAAAAAAATATGGCCCATGTGAATGCTTTTTTTCCGAGGGTGAGTCTCTTCATGTACAACATAATTTAGGGGCAGGTGATAATTAACCTTTTGGTGGCAGGGACGAAATGAAAGATAC
>JAGXLI010000041.1 GCA_018334755.1 Thermoplasmatota archaeon | reverse complement strand
TTTTATCATATCCTTAAACATCCTGATCACTTTTGCCCCTTTTTACTCTAATTTTCAAATAAACGCGTAACTAATGGGTACTGTTTAATAATATTTTCGTTATACATTCTTAGAAAATTTAAAAAAATTTATATTTATTTTCCCGCTATCCAAAATCAGGAAGCTTCTCCTCTGCCGGATAAAAAGAGAATAATACCTGAAACGACAACAGTCCCTAACCCGATAAGAAGAAGGATGAGCAACCAATTCCCGGAGGGAAGGGAATCCATAAATGACCGTTCATCAGCACTTTCCTCCACATCCACGGTAACGGTTGAAGATTTCACTCCTTCATACTCCGCTCTGACCTCATAAGTCCCCCCCTGATCTCTCTCGAAAACACCTTCGGTAGCATTTTTCCAATAGAAGTCGGCAGGATCGGAAGTGATCGAATTGTTGTACTCGTCGTAGGCTTCGGCACTGAAGGTTAGAGTTTTTCCGCCCGCGATGTTTTGATCTTCCCTAGGTTCGATGATAACTGTTGCTGCATCTGAAGGTCTGACTCTAACGCCCCTGATTTCTGAGATCTCTTCATAGTCCGCCTTCACAGTCCAGTTCCCTGCCTTTTCTGCAGTATAAGTATTCCCATCCCAGCTTCCACCCGCTTTATCTGTCCCTTCCACTATAGACCAGCTGGCTTCGTCAGTTACTTCTCTGATCTCGTTGCCCATCTTATCGTACACGAAGGCGGAGAAATCCTTTCTTTCTCCAGCGGTGACATTTTCCTTTTGCTGGGGATAGATCACGATATCGGACTCTTCTCCAACCCCCACGGTCAATTTAGCTTTATCTGTCGTGCTCTCGTATTCTCCAGTGACTGTCCACTCGCCTGCAACTTCAGAGCTGTAAGTATTTCCATCCCAGTTTCCCTCAGCTTCGTCATCTATCTCCCAGTCTGTCTCATCAGTGACCTCTTTTATTTCATTTCCAAATTCGTCGTATGCCATCGAGTTGTAACTCTGCCTTTCCCCTGCCGTTATAGTTTGTTCCACGGGGGTGATCATCATCCTGGCCATCTCGCCCGGCTCCACAGTAAGATCTCCGCTATCTGATATACCTTTATATGAGCCGGAGACGGTCCATTCCCCCGCATACTCTGAAGAGTAAACGTTGTTTGACCAGCTCCCACCTGCCTTTCCGCTAATGTTCCAATCGCTCTCGTCCGTAACTTCGACTATCTTCTGACCGTTTTCATCGTAAGCTACGGCGCTGTAATCCTGAGTATCTCCGGCCTGTATCGTGGATTCCTGGGGTTCGATTTTGATATGGTCTGGTTCAAGTTCTTCAACGGTCAGTTGGGCCGTAGCTTCCAATCCATCATAGCTACCAATAACTTCCCAGGTACCGGTATTCTCGGCCGTGTACGCGCTTCCGTCCCAGGATCCTCCCGCTTCGTTTTCGATCTCCCAGTTGGCTTCACCACTCACGTCTCCTATCTCGTTATCGTACCTGTCAAAAGCTAGCAAGGTAAATTCTATGCTCATCTTAGACATGATAGTTTCTTCTCTCGGTTCGATCTCTAATCGATCTTCTTCAGCCGAGGCGACGACCAGCAAGGCTTCGTCTACGAGATCCTGATATTCCGCAGTCACGGTCCATTCCCCGGCAGTTATAGGGGTGACTGCATTCTCGTTCCACGTAGAAGTCTCGATATCGTCCGACCAATTCGTATCCCTCGTCACGTTGAATCTATTATCGTAATTATCGGAGGCAACGGCGTAATATTCCTGGGTATCTCCTGCCCTAATAGAGGATCTTCCAGGTCTTGCTTCGATAAGGACCGCTTTATTATGTTCTACATCGAACTGACCGCTGTTCCCTGTTATGTTCTCGTCGAGAGATTCAGCTTTTATCTCTATATCTTCTGCTGCTTCATATATGCTGACATCTCCCGTCCAAGTTCCGTTAGTGAAAGATATCTGCTCGGGTTCGATGGTCTCGGTTGTATCTGAGAGGGCTGCGGTCCCATCATAATCTTGAACTACAGTTTCGTTCTCATCAAGAACGGTGATGCTGATCTCGAACTGTTCACCAGCCGTCTGTGGAGAGTTGATACTACTGAAATCAAAATATTGTTGAGGCCTAACGCTCAACGTAGCGTTGTCTGTCATGCCATCATACGTACCCGTGACCTTCCACTCACCGGCATTCTCTGAGGTGTAGACATTTCCGTTCCAATTTCCTCCGGCTTCACTGTCTATGTTCCAACTCGTATTTTCCGTAACATCCGCTATCTTATTGCCAAACACATCATAAGAGATTGCGGTATAAACCACGCTCTCTCCTGGAGTGACGTTTTGACCCTGTGGAGATATCCCGATATGATCCAACCCGGCGGGTTCGACGGCAAAACTCCCGCTTTCACCGGTTATAGAATTGTTCGTGACATCCTCTGCTCTTATCCTTATGTTCTCCTGTGCCTCTGTTATCGTCACATCTCCGGTCCATCTGCCGTCCGTAAAGTTATCACTCTCTGCCGGACTGATAGTGCCCGTGTCATCAGTCAGTAAGCACCTGCCCGTGTAATTTTCACTGATATTGTCGGTTTCATCATAGGCGGTGATAGTGATCGAAAAATTCCCTCCAGCGGTCTTTGGAGAACTGATATTTTGAAATTTGAACTCGCTTACAGTAGTGTTAGACATCTCTTTTTCTCTGGAAGACTGTATTTCTGAAAGATCGACACCATCATCTTCCTCAACCGGATGAGAGGTGGCCGCTGCTGTCGCTCCCAGGATGCCGATGATCAGGAATATTATCGAACAAACGACCATGGTCCTGTTCTTTTGGATTATTCTCATCACTTCCTTGGTCGTTAATACCAACCCGTCTAGACCTAATGAATTTTTTCCTTCAGAGCTGGACCAGATGAGATCAGGATCTATTCTTCATATAAAATGAGGATGAAAGTTCAGCTGTAACTGGAAGGACCCCTATCAGATTCCTACCCAGGATATTTTGGATCGCGGTAGGTTCTAGATCTTCAGAAAGCTCGGAGGAGAAGAGCGCCTCGAACAACTTTACGATGTTTTCGCCGGGTAAAAAAGGATGATCGGTGCCCAGCATCAATTTCCCCGACCAGTGAGAGTTCACATCGAAGATCTTCCAGAAATTAGATTTTAGTTGGACACGCACTTCCTCGTTGAATTCTTTTAGGGTCTTATTCGTGAAGTTCGATAGCTTTATGTTTTCCCTTGCCGACCCGATAAAGCTTTCAGGTGATTTTAAAGTCGACATCTCGCCGTAGATACAGGGATGGCTCAGAAAATCGAAGACACGTTCTTCCTCGTAACTGCAGTGTCCCACGATAATGTTCAACTGGCTTATCAGGTTCTCGAGCCCGTTCTCTATCAATAACGATATGGTCTTGTTGACGCCTTCGTGGATTTTTTCAACGTCGGAAGGATAACCCGTGTGGAAGATGATAGGTAGATTCATCTTCGCACAGTCGATATACAGCTGGATCACCTTTTGAGAGTCCAGATGAAATCTTTCCGAATCCGGATGTATCTTCAGCCCGACTAGACCGTATTCGAGGGGGAATCTCTCTACTTCTTTTCTCGCCATATCTATATCGCTCGGGTCTAGCCTTCCGAAACCCAATAATCTTTTATGGTGATATTCTGAATTGATCCATTCGCTGATATTTTCGTTCGATCTTGAAAATGGAATTTTTCCGTCGTTCCTAAAACGATCTTTCATCGGGAAAACGACCATCTGGTCCAATAGGCCGTAAGGATAGTTTTCGTCATCCTGATCGTCAAAATTCTTTATGACCCCCTCATCTGCAGCTTCATACCGCGAATTAGTTTCTTTTAAAGCCCCTATAACGTCCTCCTCTAGGTCCTTTGAAAATTGATAACTTCCATTGCTGCCTATAGGCAGGTTCTCGTTCCCATCTATATCTTCACCTATGTGGTGATGTACGTCGATCATGAAATAACTTCGTTCAGAATCATTCTTTTTATCTATCATCCGCAGCACGTGCTCACCTTCTTTTTACCTCTTTTTACAATCATACTCTCTAATCCTTCCTTCTGAAATCGTCAATCCGTATTCTTCCTCATTGATTTCAAAACTTACTTTTCTAGACCCGTCTTCCTGTTGGGAATATTCGATCAGCTCTAAATTTTTTTTATCTACCCCTATATTCTTCTCCAGCCACCTTTTACCCTCTAGGATCTCTTCCTGGCTTTCGGGAAAAATTTCTCTTTCCTTTTGGTTCCTATCAAATATCAGAAGATCGTATTCCTCTATGCCGTAGAAGCCCAAACTCTTTTCTTCAGATAATCTTTTTCCCCTACAGTATAACGAAAAGTTTGCAGTATGGATGGAATTTCTGGAACCAACGACCATCCTTTTCAGTTCCTTTACTGTCTTCCTCAGTTCGACCTCGAGTTCTATCGTATCTTTCCTATTGACTTTTCTCACGAATATCGCTTTTTTGTCCATATCACATCTTTCCGTCCGCAGTATTTTTAGGGACATATTTACTGACTCGGCCGTTCTTCATCATCACGGTAAGATAATCCTCCTCACCATTGACCTTGAAGACCAGTTCCGTAACCTCCTCTAGATTATCCTCGGCGATGACCTCAAGTCGGTCGGGATCGAGTCCTATATTCTGGCCGAGCCATTCCTTAGCTGAAGGGACCAGGTCCTCCTTGTTCATCTCCTGCGGGCCGTAGTTCTTTTTCTTGGTCTGAGAATTTCCCTCTCTCTCATCTTTGATGAACTTCACCACGTCTCCCCTCTCTATCCCCGCGGAGATCACCGTCTCGTGGCTCTTCAATTTCATACCTCTTTTTTTAAGGGAGTGATCTTCATCACATCCCCCCGGGAACCAGTAATCTTTACACCGGTGGACTATCTCTCCTATCTTGTCTTCTGGATCTACCGTCATCTGGATGCTTTCTTCGTTCCTCTCGTGGAGTACGGTTATGATAGCTGACATTTCTTCTTCAATCCCTGTTTTTTGACTTCAAGATGACCAAGATAACATAATAAAATTAATATACTTTGCGGAGGCGTAGGGTTAGATATTAGCTTGAAGATTAAAACAAATGACATGAGATGAAGAGATTGAAAGGAAAAGAAGAAGTAAAAGGGGGATATAGGGGCATTCCGTTCATGTTTTCGTTTTTTGGACTATCGGAAAACACATTAATTTTATTACTACTCCTCTTTGCTATCGCCATCTTTTTTCTGTTTCTATTATTGATATACCTCCATAGGCGAAGTTCTCCTTCGGACAAAACTGAGCCCAATAAAAAAGAGCATGTTCCCTCCACTCCTCCTCAGAAAAGCAATGTATCTAAAAAAAAGAGAGGTAACTCCTATTCTAGGATAATTGAAACTCTCAGAGAGGAATATCCCCGAGCTGATGAGATAGGTCTGAAGAAAGTCAAGATAAAAGGTGACAGGCTGGTGGGAATTTTTTTCATAGAACTAGACGAAACGCTTCTTAAATATAGGGATATAAAGTACCGGTTCCTTTCAAAGAGGGAGATCGATCACGAAGAGAGTATGGGAAAGGAAGAAGATCTCTCGAAGCTCATAAACCGAAAGGATCCAAGATTCTTTGTCGATGAGTACAAGTCCGTTTATCTGGGAATCAGTGATTCTATCAAAAGGATCCATTTAGGTCAAATAGAAAGAAAAGATATAATATCTGATATTAAAAAGTGGATAAGTCTGAATCGCGAAGTCGAAACAAACCGGCTCATTATAAAGAACATCTTCAACGACGGCGGGATGTTCACGGTCCTACTTGTTGAAAAGGACGCCGAACTGGAACATTACGTGGTGGCGGAAGAAAACGGAGGTATGATCGAGTACAACGTCACCTGCGGACAGAGTTCTTACCACGAGGAAAAGGACCTATCGGAACTTACAGAACTCCCTTTCACCCATGGTATAGAGATAGAATTACAGGTGGTGAGGGAGAACTGGAGATGGGTAGGAGGAGACCAGATGACTATCGTTTTTGAAGAGATACTGAACGAAGCTAGGGGGAGGATAAGCCGCCTGAGAAATGAAGCGGATGACCTCATACGGAAGAAATGGACAGAAGAGCCAGTTATAAAGGAGGACAGCAAAGGTTATGAGGCGGTACATATCGAGTACGGTTCTGAAAATCGATCTTACTCGCTTCTGGGTAAAGATTCTCATGTGGCCCTAAAAACTAATATACTCGAGATACAGACACCGCCCTGCGAATACTTAGAAGAGTTAGAATGGTGGATATATAATCTCTACAGGATATCTCACGAGGTGGTCGAAGGCCTCGATATTGGGGCGACCGTTTTATCCATAGGTACCAATCCGGTCGAAGAGTACTCGAAGGGAGTCTCTTTTGGAGAACATCATCATCTAGGGATAGAAGATGAGGATTTAAGGAAGGAAGTCTACAACACCTTCAGATATTTTACTCCGCACCTGATCGGTATATCCTCGGATTCTCCTTTCCTTGCCAGCATGGAACCAAGGTTCACTTCCAATGAGATGGGGAACTTTGTCATCTTGTCACCTTCTTACAGCATGAGATTGGAGAAGAATAATGAGCAGTTCAGGACTTCTCCATACTTACCTATCTCGAAGGGTAAAGATCACTTGAAGAAGAAACTCAAAAGAACGGGTGAGTCACTGCGTATGATAGATATCTATCCCTATACTAGATTCGGTACTATAGAGGTGAGACTGTTCGATACTCAGTTGACGACGATGGACAGGATATCCCTGGCTATCATCCTGCAGGTCCTCGCTCTTTATGTGAAAGGTGAAGTGGGGAAAGGTCATCATTCTCCAAGGTTATCGACAGAGAGACTCAAGAGGAATAGAGAAAATAGCATAGAAGATGGGATGATGGGCAGACTCCACATCCCGAAGGAAGGTGATCTTCCATTGATAGAAAAGAAAAACGAGAAATATATCTATGAGAGCTGGAAGAATACATTAGAAAGATTATGGCCTTATTTTGAAGAGTTAGGTCTTGAGAGTTCACCTTACCTTAAAAATATCCTTCTCAAACTTTACTGTTCAGATGTGATACCCATCCACCCTCCGATCTCACCATCTCAGTTGATCCTTTACAGAGAATATCAGGAGGGGGAGGATTTCGAAGCTCTCCTCCACGGCCTTAGATACATCTCGACCAAAGCCGCCACCGACAAAAGATACAGCCTCTGGTCAGATTATGTAGATCTTGAAGATGTAAAGATATCTGATCTAGGAGTTCTATCATCGGAAGAAGTCAGTCCATGAACGAAGTACCCTTTATCGATATTGAAGTCGCGTAGCGCGAGTAAGCCTGGGTAAGGCCCTGAAGGGTCGTTACATAAGTATACTCTCCGCCGCTTTTATGCGCTATCTCGTCCAACAGGCCGTGATCTACATCTTCACCAAGACCTATCGTATTTATTATCACATCCCTTCTCGGAGCCAGTCTCTCCTCGACGATCCTGTTCACTTTTCGAGGATCATCTATCGCCGGCGGGTTCGGTTTTCCGTCGGTCAGTATGACTATCATCTTCATCTTGTCCCTTTCAAAATCCTTTATTGTCTCGATCGCCTCTTCTAGAGCGGTTGAGATGTTTGTATGGCTCCTTATATGATACTTTATACTTTTGATTATATTTTCCGCTGCGTCTTCCGTGGTCCCTGTTGAGGAGGAAAAAAATCGTTTATCATCGAAGTATACCGTTTCGGCTTCAGAACTGAAAGGTATTATGGATATCTTGTCTCCCACGCCTCTACCTATTTTCTGAACCAGATACATCAGGGCGCAAAAGGCTGCACCTTCCGACCTTTTTATCTTATCTTCTCCTTCTAGATTTTTCAAAAATTCTTTACTCGTGTCGCCGTCGAGGGCCCTGCTTATTCTATCTACCAACCAATCGATGTCTTCCATATCTAGGTCTTCTGTCTCCATGCTCCCTGACATATCTATCAGGAGGAGTCCGTCAAAAGATTTCAGTTCGCTGCCGCCCCAGGCATAGCTGAAATCTTCAAGGTCTGAAAGATCCGCCGCGTCGTCTTCGTCCATCCCTGGGTAGGTCTCTTTTATAGAGATGAGCAGCCCTTTACCTGACCAAGAGAACTTGGAGTCCTTCGTGAATATCTTATCAGATATAAAGTTCAAGAACTCCCCTTCGTTCTCCTTTACAAAGACAAGCGGATCCTGATCCGGGTCACCTCGACTTTCAATGCCGAATTCGACCTCCCTTACCGTTTTAGGCTTCTTGGAGTACTTTTCGACTTCGATTTCAAAACCGGAATCCAAGCCGATAGACTCGAAAAGTGTACGATCCAGCGAGATCTTATCTTCTTCAATATCAGTCTCTATCGCGGCTCTTCCTACGACGCTTTTCTTATTAATCGGGTTTCGCGCTAGTAAAAGTTCGTTCTCTTCGATACCGAGTTCCGAGGCAGCTACCTCGCTGATCAAAAATTCGTCGGTATCATCTTCCTTCAGGGTAAGCTTGATCATCTATCTCCTTGGATGATATACCGGCTTCTATATTATACATTCCGGTTATTTCTATTATTGATAATCGTAGCCCTTCATCTCATCTTCCGAGAAATCGACACCCAATCCTAAAGCTATCCTATTGACGAAATTAAAATAACTACAGATCATATTTATGTTCAATACCTGTTCATCAGTAAAACCTGCATCCTTAAGCTTCTGCACGTCAGTTTCTGAGATGTTATCAGGGTTTTCGGTCAATTCTGAAACGTAAGCTGCTAATGCTCGCTCTTCTTCACTAAGGTCTAAATTTTCGAAGTCCTTAGCCAGTTCTTGGACCCTTTTATCATCTTTCCAAAAATGACTGAGGGCCTCGGCATGATGGTTAACACAGTATCGGCAGCCATTGTGTGAAGATACGATAACTCCTATCATCTCACACATCTCTCGGGAGATACATCTATCTTTGAACATGATCGATAGATAAAGGTCTAGATGACTTTTCATCGCTTCTGGATTTAGGCTTTGGATTTTCATTATATTTGAGAGCTTACCTCTCTTCCTCTTTATATCTTCATAGATCTCGCTCAACTCATCTTCAGCCTGTTCCTCTTCTATCTCGTTTATCCATGACATATAGATGACCACCGATGTTTTTCCCAATTGGTACACACTATTTAAAATGCCGTTTTTAATCTCCTTTTGAATGCTCTAAATATTAGGTCATCCCTCCGATCATTTAATCATAAATTTTTTATTTCGGTCATTGCATTAAGAGATGTGAATAAAGTCTATACGATAGGTTACGAAGGCAAAGATATCGACGAATTCTTAGAACTTTTGAGGAAGAAGGGAGTTCAACATCTGGTTGATGTACGTTCCTATCCGACGTCCCGTAGAGAGAAGTTCGATAAGGAAAATCTGAAAGATAGACTGTTCCATGAGAGTATACTTTACAAACATATCCCGGAGATGGGGGGATTAAGAGACGAGGATTACGAGGAAGTGATGGAGGAAGAAGATTGGAAAGATGGTTTTGAGGAATTGAAAGAGATAGCGAGTGAAGGAAAAACGGTCCTCATGTGTCTTGAGAAGGATCCGATGAGATGTCACAGAAGATTTATAGCTGAAAGGTTGGAGGAAGAGGGCTGGGAGGTAGTGCACATCGGCAGGGGAGGGAGCTGGAAAGAGAAGAGTCTAGACGATTTCTAACCCTCACAAGACTTATTAATCACAACATAGTAGAATAAAGAGGATGACGAAGAGACCAGAAAACTACAGTAACGAAATTGATTTCATTCAAGATGTGGTGAGCCAGTATTTTCCCATCTATAAAACGAAGGTCGAGTTCGATATAGTTTCAGTTTATATCAAAACCTCGATAGACGAGACTTTGGAGAATAAATTTGATGAACTTCGAAGTACCTTAGTACCTCAAAATTTCGTGCCCTATCTGGTAGAAGAGAACGGGGAACACATAATCAAGGTAAATAAACAGGAAGAGAAAAACTACAGGGGGCTAAAAGCCAACTTGGTGATGCTTCTCGTCACCTTGGGAACGACTCTGATAGCCGGAGCGTGGTGGTGGTCCTCCTACTCTCCGGCCGGGGAAGGGATGTTCTCGCTTCATAATATCTCCCGTGGAGCCCTATTTTTTACGTTACCTTTGATGTCGATCTTGGGGATACACGAGATGGGACATTATATCATGGCCAGATATCACGGGATCAAAGCATCTCTGCCGTTTTTTCTACCGATGGCCCCTCCACTTGGAACTATAGGGGCGTTTATAAGCATAAGAGAACCCATACCTGATAAAAAGTCACTCCTCGATGTCGGGATAGCTGGGCCTATAGCTGGTTTTATAGTGGCTATCCCGGTCTCTTTGATAGGCCTTTATCTAGGAGCTACGACGACTCCGACCGCTCCTATCGCGGAAGAGGGGATCAGATATATCTGGAACTTTCCTATAATCCTTAGAGGTATGAGCAGGTTCATCCCTTTTTCTGCAGGTGAAACGATCCATCCCACTCTTTTTGCGGGTTGGGTCGGTTTCCTTGTCACTGGTTTGAACCTGCTTCCCGCTTCCCAGCTGGATGGCGGTCACGTGGTCCGCTCGCTATTTGGAAAGTACTCAAAATATATCAGCTACGTGGCTTTTGGCTTTCTCATAATAGTTGGTATATGGCAGTACATCGGATGGGTGGTCTTCGCATTTCTTATCTTGTTTTTGGGAGGTGTCAAACATCCCCCACCCCTTAATGATATCACCGAGCTCGATAAGAAGAGATTTATCGTAGGCGGGTTGGCTATCATGATCTTGTTGGTGAGTTTTCATCCCGTACCGGTAGAGCAGGAGTCCTTCAGCTATGGCTTCGATGTGAAGCTTGCCGACGAGCCGGGCCAGGAATTGGTATTGAATGAATCCTTCAACTACACTCTCATGGTAGAAAATGAGGCTGAGAACGTCAATATAGATGATGGGATCGATTATAACGTCAGTTACTCTATGTCCAACCAAAGCTGGGACTCTCGATTGTTCAAAAAGTCAGCTCCGAGTGATAATGAAAGTGAATGGGAACCAGTGAAAGCGAACGCTACAGATCTGAATCTTGACATGGGTGAAAACCAGACCTACAGGTTGAACGTCAGACCGACGGTGAATTCATCTTTTGAAAATAGGATAGAGTTCAAGGTTACCTCCAACGTGACCAAAAGTATTCAGAAAGAGACAAGGGAGTTGTTCCCCAGGATCGGTCATGAATTCGAAAGCAGACTTCCTGGAGGACGTTTCTCTCTGATCAAAGAGAATCAAACTGAGTTCGAGTTTTCTTTGTCCAATAGAGGTTTAAATGACACATATGAAGTGACCGCTGAGGAGATCAGTGATAAAAACTGGACGGTCGAGTTCTACGAAGGAACGGAAGAGACTGAAAGTCTAGAGGAAAATCTGAGTCTTGATCTGTCCTATGCCGAAGAGGTAAATTTCACGGCAAGGTTACACGGAGGAACTCAACAAGAAGGCGAACTCACTGTGATCACGTTCAAAGTGACGATCGAATCAAAGGATACTGGAGAGCGACGTGCCTTTGAAGTGATGGGTATAATGGTGAACGAGTAGCGGCCTTAGTTCATTCACCTTTTTTGAAGACACAAAAGTATCTATCCAACGACCTGTGGACTCTGACTTTATGCTTCTCGATCAGTTCTAGGTATTTCTTACCCATTTCGACGTATTTATTTTCTGGAAATATGACGGATAGGTGACCGTTCTTTTTCAATCTCTGTTGGGCTGAAGAAAAAAGTCTCTCGTATATGGAAGATAGGTCTTCCTTGGAGGTGGAAGAAGCCCTTCCATATGGAGGATCAGTGGTTATACAATCTATATTTTGAGGTATCGTCTCAGAAACATCTCCGACTTTCAGAGATGCATCGACATCGAACTCCTCTAAGTTTTCCCGACATCCCTCGATCATCTTTTCATCTTTGTCCCCTCCAGACATCTCAAAACCCATCTTGGAACCTTCTATCAGGATTCCGCCGGTTCCACAGAAAGGATCATGAATCCGGTCTCCTCTACCGGGACGGGCTAGATTTATGAGTGCCCGAGTGAGTTTTGGTTTCAGTGATATCGGCGAAGAATAAGGTCGGTTTTTGACCTCTCTAGATCTTAATGCCTTTTTATCTCTCTCATGGACTTTTTTACCTACATAGAGGTCTTTCGATATCAGGACGAATATCTCGTGCTCAGGAGAATCCAGATCGATAGGATTTTTTTCAGAGATGATTTTGCCCAGCTGCTCTTTGATATTTTTAGTATCGGTTTCGGCTTCGTGACCTCCGATCTTTCTCGTTCTGATAGCTACGTTGCCTTCTGAGAGATCATATCCCTCCATCAGATCAAAAAAATCTTCGTCGGATGTTATACCTATCAGATAGAGCAATCGATGGGTCAAGCCCAGCCTTTGGCTAAATTTTTCTGCTGGACAGTCGGTTTTAAGGGCAAGTATCCCCTTGTCCGTTTGTATCTTTGTAAAGTCAAAGGAGAGCCCTTCTATTCTGGCCAGTATCTCTGACTCTGCTAGACCGTAATTCGGTCCAACCAGCTCAAAAAGTAAATCTGACATCCTACAATTTTTTCTCCAATTCCTCTTTCAATTCTTTATCGTTAACAGTTTCCACGTGGGAGATTTCATCGTCTATTATTATAGTGGGGACATGGGTTATATCGTATTCTTTCACCTTTTCCGGTACGTCTTTCGCTCTGAAGTAATTTATCTCCACACCGTCAAAGTCTTCTGTGATCCTCTCTACTGTCTTTCTAGCTGGTGGGCAATCGGGACAGGTGTCCGAGTAGATAAAGTCTATCTTCACTTCTTTTTCCTCTTTTGTACACATATTACTCTCTAAATAATCCAGGGATTTTAATCTTTCGTTCCTAGGAAGTTCGATAACCGTGTAAAAAACTAAATATCACAATCTTATGCACTTATTAGGAACCTAAGTTCAGGAGGAAATATATTGACCGATGAAGAACTCGTAACCACCGTCACGGATGATGATTATGAAGACATCCTAGAAGATAATGAGTGTGTGGTCTTTGATTTCTGGGCTACGTGGTGTAGTCCCTGCATCCAGATGGATCCGATAATTGAGGGATTAGCTGAAGAATATAATGACAAGGTAAAGTTCGGAAAGATAAATATAGAGAATAACAGCGAGGTCCCCTCTAGATTCAGCGTACAGTCTCTACCCAGCTTCCTGTTCTTTAAGGACGGAGAAATCGTGAAAAAAGAGAGGGGAGCCTTGAGCAAGGAAGAGTTTGAAGAAAAACTGAAAAAGAATTTCGACTTATAGCGAAATAAAAACATTAAAAGTTATCAAGTTCTTCTACTGCCCCTTTCATCTCTTCGTACCAATCTTCGATGCATCTCATGGATTCTTCTTTTACCTTGTCCAGCGGTCTTCTTGAATATAGAAAGTAATATCCTCCGTTTCTTATCGTGTGTTTTTCCTTGTATATCAGGCCGCAGCTCAGAAGCTTTTCAAGAGAGCGGTAAGCCGTGCTTTGGTCTTTGTCTATCTTTTCGGCTATCTCCGATGATCTCAACTCTTCCCCCTCTGAAAGCAGCGAAAGTATCTCCTTATCTAATTCGGATAGGCCGTATAAGCATTCGATAACGTTCTCGCAGTTTATCTCCTCTTTATCGAATTCCGGCAACATAATAATGTACGGTAATGACATAATCATACTTAACCGTTTTGAATAGGGCGTTTTGAGGCGTAAAATTAAAATTCGAGTAGAGTTTACCTTTTTCGCAAGCCGCAGTAACTCAGTCTGGGAGAGTGCCACGCTGAAGACGTGGATGTCGCCGGTTCAAGTCCGGCCTGCGGCACTTTTTGGTTTTGATCTCATGTATCTGACAAAAGAGGAAGAAAGTATTTTGGAGGGCGAAAAGGGCGAAGGACCGGCGAAGGCCATGGAGTTACTGGTGGCGCTGGGGAAGATCTATCAGGCGGATAAACTGATCCCGATCCAGTCAGCCCAGATAGCCGGAGTCTCCTACAAAACCATGGGTGACGCGGGCTTGGAGTTCGTGAAGGACTTCGGAGATAAGGAAGGGGCAAAAGTCAGCGTAAGATCCATGTTGAATCCTGCAGGTATGGATCTTGAAAGCGAGGGCTATGAACCAGAAGATTTCAGGATAAAACAAAAGGAACTGATTGATGCTTATGAGAAGATGGGGGTAAAATTGAGCTGTACTTGTACACCTTATCTAGCGGGGAACAGACCAGATGGAGGGGAACATTTAGCCTGGAGTGAAAGTTCCGCCGTCTCTTTTGCCAATTCCGTACTCGGGGCGAGGACCAACAGGGAAGGTGGTCCTTCGGCCCTCATGGCGGCGATAATAGGAAAGACACCCAATTATGGACTTCATCTCAAAGAAAATAGAAGACCAGATGTTGTCTACGAAGTGAAAGATGAAGTTTCACCTTCACTTCTGGGCTATCTGGTCGGAGGAGAAGTTGGAGAGAAGGTCCCCTACTTCAGAGGTCTCAGCATCTCAGAGGACGGGTTGAAAAGTTTGGGGGCCGCGATGGCCGCGACCGGTTCCGTGGCTATGTACCATGTTGAAGATGTAACTCTAGAGGCAGGAGATTTCTCTGTCGAGGGACTTGAAAAGATAGAGATCGATACTGAAGATATAGAGGGAGTAAAAAATGAGCTGAAGGAGACTTCGGATCCAGATGTGATAGTGATAGGATGCCCTCATCTCTCCGACCGTGAATTGAAAAAGGTCGCGGATCTTTTAGAGGGCAAACAGAAAAAGGAAGAAACTCCAGATCTGTATATATATACTAGTAGGAAAGTAAAAGATAGATCACAAGAAGCTGTAAAGATAATAGAAAAGTTCGGGAAAGTTATAACCGATACCTGTATGGTCGTATCTCCCTTAGAAGAGAAATATAGAGTCGCGGCTACAAACTCAGGGAAAGCCGCGGCTTATCTACCAAAACTGGCGGATCAAAAGGTGATCCATGCGGACCTGAAAACATTGATGGAGATGGTAGTTTGAATCTTCAGGGCAGAGGCATATACGAGGGAGAAGCCGAGGGCGAAGTGGTCAAAGTCGATGGAAGCGTCTCCTTCCTAGGGGACGTAGATCCGGCTACTGGTGAAGTCTTCGATGAAAAAGACATATCTGGATCGATCTTCGTATTTCCTGGAGGTAAAGGAAGTACGGTCGGCTCCTATGTTATCTATCAACTGAAAAAAGAGGGGATCGCACCCGTCGCGATGATAAATGAACTGTCGGAAACGATAGTGGCATCCGGCGCTATAATCTCGGAGATCCCTCTGGTCGATAAGATAGATCTAGACCTGATAAGAGAGGGTGACAGAGTGAAGGTGGATGGAGAAAAGGGAGTGGTGGAGCTGAAAGGTGTAGAGTTGCATTCTGAAATAGGTTTATTTCTCGAAAAAGACGGATCCATTTTGCTTCGTAAGGAGGAAGTAAAGGGGAAGACAGGAAAAAAATGGTCGATTCTCTTCGCAGATAAAGAAAGTCAAAAAAGCGAAAAACTGTTAGATCAAGCTAGATTAGAGCTGAGTAAAGAGATTAAAGGCGAATTTGAATTCCTCTCTAAAGGAGGAAGTGTATCTGTTCGGGAAGCAAATAAGATCAGAGAGATCCATCCTTTACTTTTCAAAGTTAAAGACGATCTAGATCTGGGTAGGTCCGATGAAAGATACAGATGGACCGATCCCGGGGAGATCAAGGATATGGATACCGTTCCGAAACTGTGGGAATCTTACCTTTCTGTGAGGGATGAATATGAAAGTTAAAAGAGACGATGGAGTTGAGGATATACAGGCAGTCTGGATGGAAGATGAAGGCGAAACGGTAAAGATGATAGACCAGCGCTTTTTACCGTCGGAATTAAAATTTTACTCCGCTGAAAATTATGAGGAGATCTACAGAGCGATCAAAGAGATGATGGTGAGAGGTGCTCCCGCTATCGGTGTCACTGCGGCCTACGGAATCGCTCAGGCAGAGATACAGGGTGAAGACGTTGAAGAAGCATCTGAACGCATAAGATCGGCTAGACCCACCGCATATGACCTTTTCCATGCGGTCGATCATATGTTGGACAATCTAGAGAGGCCGTGTAAGTCCGCAGAAAAATATACTGGATCCGTTATAGAGAGATGCAGAGAAATAGGAGAGAACGGAGCTGAATTGATAAAAGAGGGAACTAACATCCTTACTCACTGCAACGCCGGGGCATTAGCTACAGTAGATTTCGGGACCGCCCTCGCCCCTATGAGGATAGCGGACCGAGATGGAAAGGACATGCATATTTACGTTGACGAGACAAGGCCCAGACTTCAGGGAGCGAGATTGACCGCCTGGGAATTGTACAACGAAGATATATCTCACTCTGTGATAGTTGACAACGCTTCGGGACACTTCATGCAGAGGGGAGAAATAGATATGGTCATGGTCGGGACGGATAGGATAGTAGCCAATGGAGACATAGCTAACAAGATCGGGACGTATGAAAAGGCGGTCTTGGCCAAAGAAAATGATATACCGTTCTATGTTGCAGCTCCAGTGACCACTTACGATGATTCCACGGAAAGGGGTAAAGACATCCTGATCGAAAATAGAGAGGATGAGGAAGTAAAAGAGATAAACGGTAATATGATAACACCTGAGGAGTCCGATGTAGAGAACCCGGCTTTCGATGTCACCCCAGTCGATTACATAACGGGGTACATAACCGAAAAAGGTATTTTTTCACCTTCAGAGCTCAAAAACATGTTTTAAAAAATTTTAAAATCTTTTGGTCAATGAGATCTCACCCAAAAATATTTACCTCTTATATCGGGTATTTTAGTTATACATGGGCAAAGAATGGATTTCGGCAAGTGATGTAGAAAAGTTTGGATATTGTCCCTTAAGCTGGTGGTTGAGTAGAAAGAAAACGGAGGAAGCCACCGGTGAGGAATTGGAAGAGGGGAAGGAAGAACATGAGGAAATAGGAAAAAAATTGGATGATGTAAAGAAAAAAGAAAAGCAGATAAAGCTGCTCGAAAATATCATTTTAGGCCTCGCGGTATCCTCTACCCTGGTCTCTATGTTGGGATTAACCTTTCTCCATCCCGAAAGGATCTTCAACAAGGTCTTCATTTTTCTTTCGTTGATATGGCTGCTCGCGGCGACTTTTTTCCTCTACATCAACGAAAGCCAAATAATGGACACCGAAGAGACAAAACTCGAAAGGACCATACTTATCTTTGCGATGGTAGCGACTATGTTCACCGGTTTTAGTTTCTCCTTTCCTGTCAGTAATGATCTATTAGCACAGGTCGCTCAAGTAGTTTCTCTATCATGGCTTGTAGGGGCTAGTTACTGGTTAAAAAGCTCCTTCACCCTGCAGTCCGAGGCTACAGTCACTAGAAAAAAATTAAAAGTGGAAGAGGGCGAAATAAAGTATGTGGATAAACTCGAAAAGGAAAGCAAACTTCTCGAGTCTGAAGAATATCGTTTAAGAGGCAGACCCGATTATATATTAGAAAAAGAAGAGGCCTTAATCCCCGTAGAGGTCAAAACTGGCAGGGTTCCTGAGGGTCCTTTCTTTTCCCATATTCTTCAGATAGCGGCGTATTGTCTTCTGGTGGAAGAAGAGATGGGAAAAAGGCCGCCTTATGGATTGATCCGGTACGGGGAAACTGAATTCGACATAGACTATGATGACGATCTTGAAGATCTATTGCTTGAAAAACTAGATGATATGCGAGAGAGTCTAAAAAAGGGAGAAGTTCACAGGCACCATCATAGAGAGGGTAAGTGTGAAAATTGTTCTAGAAGAGATATCTGCCCTGAATCTTTGGTCTAGTCTTCTTCTTCAATCTCCTCGATTTTTTCCTTTATCTCCTCTACGTCTTTTTTCATCCTCAGCATCTCTTCTTCAAAGGTCGTAAATCCACGAGAGGAGAAGATCCTATGAGAGATGAACATCCCGATAAATATAGCACCTATGATAGCCAGTATAGAGATAACTACGAGGACGAAAACGAAGGCGATGAAATTATAAAGGATATCTTGAAATTCTATAACTCCTGTGATAAGACTTATCGATATAGCTCCCACCACCAATATGATGACCGATACGGAAATCAAGGAGATCGGAATCTTTCTCATTCTGAACCCTCCATCTTATTTAGAGAATCTTCAAAAGGTAGATCTTCCCCTGCTACTTTTTTTGTTTCCCCGTCATAGTATATGACTTTAAAGATAATGCCTTTTTTAGGATTAACTATGAACGTTGCATTGAAATTATATCTCTTGTCCTCCCTTTTGACGAAAACATTCAATTTGAATTCGGAAAGATTGGTCTTATGTTCTAGAGCGAAAGTATCGTTTTTTTCCATAACCTTTGTATCGTTCAAGTACAAGGTCATCTTATCGAATCTTTTTGTCTCCATACCTTTTAGGTGGATGATGGATTCTTGACCACCGTCGTTCTCCACGTGATCGACAACGACTCTAGGTAGATCAGCTCCCGGCGGGCTCGGATCGTCTAAACATCCGAGGAAAGAAAAGGCCATTATAATGGCAATCATTACCGTCAGATATCTTTTCATCATGGTTCTATCATAAAAGGTGGTTAATTAAGTTTATCAAAGTCCAAAGTGAAAGAGCCGGGAAAGACGGTGATTAAATTTCGGCCAGTCTTCTCCTTCTATAAATGAGATAGAATTTTATAATGAGCCCAGCCGGACGAAGCGATTTTATTAGAAATCGGTGAGCAAGGGGAATCTGCGATTCCCCGCGGTTTCAAATCCAGATAAGAACACGAACGAAGTGAGTGGGCCCAGCCGGATTTGAACCGGCGACCTTCGCCTCGTGAAGGCGACGTTCTAACCATCTAAACCATGAGCCCTACTGCACTTTGGTAGAAAAAGAGTACTCTAATAAAATTTTTTATCATATCGATCTTCCTGAAAATATTTTTCATGGAGGTTTTCATCCCATTAGCGGTATCCTCGGAATTTGATAATGAACATGATATTTGGAAAAGACATATATACTCTGCTTTTTTATTTAAGGGGGAGCTCTGCATGAATGAGAAAGACCTAACCCTTGTAAAGAGACTGATGGAAGAGGTCGATGAAGTTAAGAAGGATGATCCCTGTCCATCCATTCTCTTCGATACATCATTCACCCAGATCGCTAAAACAAATCTTTTACTGCTCAAAGGTTTTTTAGATATAAAGGACAAAAAGGGTTACTTCGTGGTCTTGGATAGGCCTCATCAATACATGGCTTATCTTCTCCACATGCACGATGTAAGTCAAGAAAATATATGGTATATCGACACCGTAACACATATGTCCGGGCAGGAGAAAGTTGAAGGAGATAATGTGGATTTTGTGGAGGGCCCCTTTCATATAGAGAAGTTATTTGAAGCGTTTAAACCTAAAGGTGAGAACCAGTCTCATTTTGCATCACCTGAGGAGATCGATTTCGTTCTCATCGATAATATATCTTCAATGCTAAATTACAACAGTATGGACAAAGTTGAAGACTTTATCGGATCATTTAGGGAATTGATCGAAGAGTCCGATGCAATAGTGGGAGGTCTGGTGATAGACAATGAGTCTCATCCCGAGCTTAATGAAGTGATTAGAAAGCACTTAGATAAATTTATAGATATAGAGGATATCAAGGAGGAGTTAGGATATGCCTGAATTTAGAAGGATATCTACAGGTGTCAAGGGCCTCGACGAAATGGTCTCAGGGGGGTTTCCATTCCCATCGGTGGCACTAGTCGCAGGTGGTGCAGGTACCGGTAAGACGACCTTTTCGATGAGTTTTCTTACTGAAGGGGCAAGAAATGGAGAGCAGGGCCTGTTCTTTACCACTTTGTCCGAACCCACCCAGTGGATGCTGAGATACTCTAGTCAATTTGACTTCATAGATAAAGACTATTTTGGCAACGAAATAAAGTATCAAGATATAGGGTTGATCCTTCAAAAACAGAGTCAGGAAGAACTACTTGATTTCATCGACGATAAGATCGCGGAAGTCATGCCCCAGAGAGTCGTGATCGATCCAATTACAGTGGTAGGAAACTTTTTTGAGGAAGACTACAGGACATTCCTCTTTGAACTGGTCAATCTCTTGAAAAACTGGCAGGCGGTGAGCCTTCTTACTGGAGAAGTCTCGCCAGAAGAATCTTATCCGGCGGAGATAACTTACGCTGTTGACAGTGTCATATTGTTGAGCATGATCGAAGAAGAGGGCTCGCGTCGAAAGTACCTCGAAGTACTGAAGATGAGAGGCACCGATCATACCACCGGGAGACAGCCTATAAGTATCACGTCCTCGGAAGGTATAGTGGTTCTAAAATCGAGATTCTAAAGGATCTTGGAACTGATCCCCCTACATGTCTCATCTCATATCAGACTTCAATTTTTAGTTAGACCAGTATATTCTATGAAGAACCTGTTCTCGATGGCTCTCATAACCATCAAAGCTCCGAAGAAGATCACCGCCCCTATCAGTACCATCGACCAGGAATTCATGTCAAGCGGAACTACCTTGAAAAATTTGCTCAGCGGGGTATAAAGCACTGCTAGATGCATCAGTCCTGATAAAGCGACCGCCGACCACAGCCACTTGTTTGAAAGTAGGGGAGTTCCATACCTTGATCTTATGGGGAAGACTTCTATCAACTCTAGGACCACTAGAGAAGTGAAGGTGAGCGTTCTAGCTAATTTCGGGCCTTGGATGGAAAGACCGTACCTATAGAGTGAGAGACATATGATGGTCACCCAGATCCCGATCCAGGCTATGGAAAAAGCCAAGGTCCTATCGATTATATTTTCATCTTTACCTCTAGGTTTCCTTTTCATTATTTTCTCCGATGAGGGATCTACACCCATAGCTAGTGCGGGTAAACCGTCGGTGAGAAGGTTGATCCAGAGGAGCATCACCGCTGTGAGAGGTAGACCCAAGCCGATCAAGGAAGCTATGAGTACTATTAGGACCTCTCCCATATTCCCGGAGAGCAGTAAGTTTACGAACTTTTGTATATTATCGAAGATGCCCCTTCCCTCACTTATCGCGTCCTTTATCGTGGTAAAATTGTCGTCTAAAAGTACCATATCAGAGGCTTGCTGTGAAACATCCGTACCTCTTTGACCCATCGCAGTGCCTACGTCGGATTCCTTCAAGGCAGGGGCGTCGTTGACACCGTCTCCTGTCATAGCTACAGTGTGACCATGTGATTTTAAAGCTCTAAGGATGTTAACTTTATGTGATGGCGAAACCCTGGCAAATATATTTGCAGTTTTGACTTTTTCCTTCAGTTCTTTCTCGCTCATGGAGTCTAGCTGTTTTCCAGTCACGACCTCCCCGTGGAATCCTAATTTTTTTCCGATCGCTTCAGCGGTGATGGCATTATCGCCGGTAATCATCACGGTCCTGATGCCCGCACTCCTACAGGTCTCTATTGCCCCCTTTACTTCTTCACGGGGAGGGTCGATCATACCCTGGAGTCCGAGGAAGATCAGGTCGCTCTCGATCTCATTTCCTTCTTCGCTTTCGATCTCATCTTTCTTTT
>JAGXLI010000040.1 GCA_018334755.1 Thermoplasmatota archaeon | reverse complement strand
ACGTGGTTCTTGAGTTTTGGATATTTTACCCAATTCACTTTTTCATGGTCCTTTAAAAATTCCGCGAGTATCTCGGCATTTTTACAGTGTTTTTCCATCCTTACAGAAAGCGTTTCCAGCCCCGTCAAGTTGAGAAAACTATTGAAAGGACTCGGACAAGCTCCAAAATTCCTCAAACTTTTGTTTCTGAGGTATGTGATGAACGCTTCTTCCCCGAACTCTTCCAAAAATGAGAGTCCATGGTAAGCATCGTCCGGTTCGATCAGATCATCGAATTTGCTGTCTTTCCAGTCGAAGTCTCCGGAATCTATCACCGCCCCTCCTATCGCGTTCCCGTGTCCGTTTATCCATTTCGTAGTGCTGTGCCAAACGATATCGGCTCCGTGTTCGATAGGATTGCAGAGATAGGGTGTAGCGAATGTATTGTCCACCACAAGAGGTATACCGTTTTCGTGGGCTATCTTTGAGATGCGCTCGAAGTCCGGGACCTCTAGAGTGGGATTACCTATCGTTTCAACGTGGAGGAATTTGGTATCTTCATCTATTTTACTTTCGATCTCATCTATTTCATCGAAGAGTCTCGTTTTCACTCCCCATTTCGGCAGAGTACGGGTAAACAGATTGTAGGTTCCACCGTAGAGTTTTGAGGAAGAGACTATGTTTTCACCCTTCTCGACGAGTGACGAGACCAGCAGGGATATCGCCGCCATGCCGGAAGAAGTAGCTACGGACCCGACGCCCTTTTCGATGTTCGCCAACCTGCTCTCGAATTCCCTAGTAGTTGGATTCGAGATCCTCGAGTAAATATCGCCGTCCTTTTCCAGTTCAAACAGCTCAGCGGCTTCGTCCGCACTGTCAAACCTGTAGGAAGCGGTCGCGTGGATCGGCGTGGTAGTGGACTTCGTTTCTTTTTTTTCTTCCGAATGGATTAACAAAGAATCGAATCCATATTTTTCGTCGCTCATCCTGACACCACCTTCTGGTCTTGGACCAGTCCTTTCGAATACAGCAGTTCAGCATTCAAAATACTGGCTCCCGCGGCACCTCTTATCGTGTTGTGACCCAACACTATGAACTTATAATCAAGGATATTATCCTCTCTCAGTCTCCCGACATGAACTGACATCGGGGTATCACCGCCGAGATCCACTCTGGGTTGTGGGCGATCTTTCTCTTCCGAAAATTTGATCGGGGTTTCCGGTGAACTCGGTAGATCCTGGGGTAATCCTCTGAACTCCTCGAGAGCCTTCTTCACCTCTGAGGTACTCGTTTCTTCTTCCAGTTCTATGGAAACGTTCTCCAGATGACCGTCGCTTATGTTCACCCTGTTACATGAAGAACTTATCCTGAATTTTTCTCTATTTATTTCACCACCGTTCAGTTCACCGAAGAGCTTTGGGATCTCTTCTTTTATCTTTTCCTCCTCGTTCGGGATGTACGGGATCACGTTGTCAGCGGCCTCTAAAGCTCCAACGCCATCATAACCCGCTCCTGAAAGGGCCTGGAGAGTGACCACGTCTATCTTTTTTATACCGAACTTTTCGTGGATAGGTTTTAGAGCTATAGCCAATTGGATCACCGAACAGTTCGGATTCGCGACGATGAAACCTTCGCCGTCTTCTCGATCTAGTTCCTCGATCAATCCGATATGATCTGGATTGACTTCCGGTATCACCAGAGGTACATGAGATTCCATCCTGTGGGCGCTCGCGTTCGTCAAAACGATATGTCCCCGCTCGACAAGGTCTCTTTCCGCTTCTCTCGCCACCTTAGAAGGCAACGCGGAGAAGATCACTCTGCAGTCGAGCTCGTCATCGATCGCACTTACACTTTTTTTTCTCACCTTTTCTGGTATCCTCCTTATCTTGTTCTCTACAGCATCCTCGTAAGGCTTGTTCGCCGATTCTTCGCTTGCTACCAGTTCCGAGATCTCGAAATACGGGTGCCGGGACAATAGTCGGATGAACTGCTGGCCTACCAATCCTGTAGATCCTACGATTCCTACTTTCATCTTACCACCTCAAAAACTTTCTTAACTTTTTTCAGATCTTCTTTTTTGAAAACCATAGTAAATCGAGTGCTGTCGAACTTTGTATAGAGCACTTCTACTGAATTTTCTATCATCTCTTTCTGTATCTTGTAAATATATCTGGAGACGTCCGGTAAATAGTTGAATTTTATCTCTAAGATTGAAAGATCATCTTCCAGACCGATCAGGATATCATCATCTTTTTCCCTGATCTCGTCTTGCCAATTGTCCACAACATCATCCGCCTTTTTTTCCTGCACACAGAAAGAGTATGAATCGTTAGATTCAAATCGAGAGAGACATTTTACATCACTCTCTCTCAACGACTCTAGATATCCGTCGATCTGGACCTTTTTACCGTTGGTTAAAAGCGAAACGAGAGATACCGGGTGTGAGATATCGATCTCCTTGAAAACTTCGAACTCACCTACTATTTTAGTCCCTTCTTGGAAAAACTCGTTATTATCGAAGTTAACGATCCTTATCTTCGTGTTCTTCCTTTTATATCTAAGAGCATTCGGATTGATGACCTCGGACCCGTTATTTCCCAACTGTAACGCTTTCTCTACATCTATCTCTTCCAGCAATTCTTCGGACTCTCGTATATCTGGATCGCATCTCAGTATGCCGGGAACGTCTTTCAGCAGAACTACTTCTGGTAATTGAAGGGCGCTTCCGAGCACTACGGCACTAGTATCGGACCCCCCTCTTTCTAAAGTTTTGATCTTTTTGTCGTCCGTTTTTCCTATGAAACCTGGGATGATCGGGATTATTTCACGATTTACTAGAGGTTTAACCACACTGTCTATTTTGCTTTGAGTCTTGCTTAGATCTATCTTTTGAGTCCCATCACTTCTTTTAAGCACAATAGGAAAATCATCTTCCTCCGCTCTCAGACACTTCGATTCAAGACCTTTATGATCTAATATGCGGTGCAGGATCCTAGCACTTAGTATCTCGCCTTCCGCCAAGATCTCATCTTCATTTCCCGCCTGATTTTCGATGTTATTCCTTCCGATATCTTCTAACGTGTCGGTCAATCCATGTAGAGCCGAGATGACTATGATAGGGATGATATCCTTGGTTAAACATCTCTCTATCTTTTCGACCGATTTTTTGAGGGTTTCTCCATCTTTTTGACAGGAGCCCCCGATCTTTAGAACAACGGCTTCCTTCTCTAATTCAATTTCCCCCTGAGGGGGGCATAAAGCGATCCCCTCTTTTATTTTCGACCGCGTTTTTTGGGATCTCGTCGACCTTTATTGAGTTCAGATCGCTCGTCATGATATCAACGGTGAATAAAACAGGGATGTATATAAATATTATCATTTATATTAAATTAGGACAATTAGAATAATACGGATGCTGTTATTATTCGAATAATCTTTAAAAATCTAAAGAGAGAACTATTCACTTTCTAGATTGTTGAATGCATCTTTCTTACGAGTCAATGCTCTTTCAACTTGATCAATGTAGATGTATTTGAAACTCCTGATATGTCTCTTATCTTGTCGACCTTTTGATTCAGCTCGTTTATGTCGGACGAATGTATCCAGGCTACGATATCCCACTCGCCAGAAAGTTCGTACACTTTTTCACTATGCTCCTTTATCTTCTCAGCCGCTTTTTTAGTCTTAGCCGGTTCTGCTCTGATGATCACCAGCCCCTCTGTTTTTGCACTGGTTTCTATCGTAAATCTTTTTATCTTGCCGCTTTCCTTGAGTTTCTTCACCCTGTTCCTGATCGCCCCTTCGCTAAGACCGACCTTTTCGCCTATATCGATATAACTCGTCCTTGCATCTTCCCTCAATATATCTAAGATCTCTTCATCTATCTCGTCCATACTCGTGAATAGATACATGAGGAGATTTATAATTTACTATTTTACTTTTTTAGTTATAAGATTACGATTTTAGTAAAAACCTTCGAAAAATTCATATAATACTTCCGTATGGAAAAGGCACGATGGTAATATGAACATGTACGAAGGTTGCAGCACGGCCTTGGTCACGCCCATGAACGAAAATAGTAATATAGATTACGATAATCTTAGGAAACTAGTCGAATTCCAAATAGAGAACGGAGTCAATGGGATTTTAGCAGTAGGCACCACTGGTGAAAGCGGGACGCTTGATTGGGAGGAACATGAAAATGTTATAGAATTCATCAACGAACATACAGGGGATAAATGCATCACGATAGGAGGAACGGGAAGCAATTGTTCCGAAGAAGCCATGGAAGCAACGGAGCACGCAGACGAGATAGGGGTAGAGGCGGTACTTTTAGTCGAACCATACTATAACGGCCCCAGCTCGTTAGAGATAAGAAAAGAGTATATCGCTCCGATAGCGGAAGAATTCCCCGACCTCGGAGTTATTCCCTACGTGATCCCGGGAAGGAGCGGGACACAGCTGAATCCACAGGACCTCGCTGTCTTGGCCAAAAAATACGACAACATTCAGGCGGTCAAAGAGGCAAGCGGTGATCTAGAAAATATTAGAACGACGAGAGAACTATGTGGAGAGGACTTCCATATATTATCCGGCGACGATGGTAGAACGTTCAATATGTTGACTTCAAAGGACATATCGGCTAGTGGAGCTATCTCGGTCGTATCCAACGTAGCGCCGGGTACCATACAGGAAATGATAGAAGCTGTTCACTCAGGAGATATGGAAAGAGCTTTAGATTTAAGGGACTCTTTAAAACCTTTGACCGAGCTGGTAACCGTGACTTCTAAAGAGGAAACACCTCATGGCGAGAGTCTATGCCGGGCAAGAAACCCTCTGCCCTTCAAAACATTGATGAACATCTTAGGCATGGGTGTAGGGCCCTGTAGACCTCCGCTCGGTAAGATGACCTCAAAAGGGCTAGAAAAGGTCCTAGAAAAGGCTAGAGAGGTTCACAGAGAAAATCCAGAGATACTCGAACCGGTAGAGGATTTTTTCTCGGTAGATCTAGATAAGAGATTATATGAAGAAAGATATTGGAGAGGTCTTTCTTATGATTGATATATGTATAGCCGGCGCCCTAGGAAAGATGGGAAGAACCGTAATCGAAGAAGCTGAAGGAGAGAACACGGAATACGAAGTTGTCGGTGCGATCGAATACGAAGGTCACGAAGAGATAGGGAGTTCATTAGATGAGATAGGTGTGGGGAGTTCTTCGGCGGAAATTAGACCCCCTTCGGAGATCCCTCAAGCATGCAGTGAAGCGGATGTATATATCAGTTTCACGACGCCCAGCGCCGAAGTCTCGAATCTACCTTCTGTGGCTAAAACAGGGACTTGCGCCGTTGTAGGTACCACCGGATACGATGAGAAGGAGATGAGCTCGATAGAAGAAAAGATATCCGGCCAGATTTCAGCGGTATTCGCCCCCAACTTCGCCCCAGGTGTAAATTTACTTTACAAGTTAGTCCGATCCTGTGATACCTTACCAGAGGATTACGATTTCAGTATCACCGAGATACATCACAACGAAAAAACTGACGCACCCAGTGGTACTGCATCGGAATTGGCAGAGATAGTTTCAGACTTCAAAGGATACACCGAAACGGTAACGGGTAGAGAAGGCGCTTCAGAAAGAAATGATAACGAGATGGAAGTTCTAGCGGCTAGAGCCGGAGGAGTTCCCGGTATACATGATCTGATAATCGCAGGACCCGACGAGATGTTGAAGATAGAACACTGCTCTTTTTCCAAAGCCGTGTTCGCCCGAGGAGCCTTACATGCAGCCGAATGGGTGAATCGGAGAGAAGAGACCGGTATTTTCACTATGGATGACGTTTTAGAATCTGTGGGTTTTGAAGATGACTAAAAAAGCCGTGATAAAATTTGGAGGCGACGATCTGGCCAACGGTGAGCGGGTCAAAAAGGCCGCAAAGAAGGTCATACAGTCCGATTACGATGAAGTGGTAGTCGTTGTCTCCGCCATGGGAAAGACAACCGATAAGTTGGTCGAGCTCACATCTAGAGTAGATGCCTGTGAGAGCGATTATGCCGATATCGTTTCTATGGGCGAAAAAACCAGCGCGAAAGTTTTCTCTTCAGCACTGAAAGATCTAGGTGAAAACTCATCCTATATAGTTCCCGACGAAGATGGATGGCCCGTGATAACGGATGAGAGTCATATAGATGCTGAGCCAAACCTAGAAAGGTCTAAGGAGGCTTTTAAAGAAAATATAGAACCAAAATTAGAAAAAGAAATACCGGTGATATGCGGATTCTTAGGAAAAGATACGGAGGGAAATATAACCACGTTGGGCAGAGGAGGAAGCGATACAACGGCTCTTCTACTTGGAAATTGTAGTGAAGCCGATGAAGTCGTTCTTGTCAAGGATACCGAAGGTCTTCTTTCGGGAGATCCGGATCTTATCGACGATTCAAAGCCAATAGATGAGATCGATATAAAGGAACTGTTCGCGCTCTCCCACGGAGGGGCTAAAGTGGTAAGAGATAAGGGATTGAGATATAAGCTCCCGGGACAGATTCTGAGAATAGCGCCTTTCTCTTCAGATTATTTAGACGAGGGAGGTACCGAGGTTCACGGTGAATTTTCTTCAGATGAAGCGTTGAAGAGCGGAAAGGATATCTCCGCGGTAACGATAATCTGTGATTTGAACACCCGCACTTTAGAATCGATTTTCTCCGCGATCGATCAAAAAACGGATATCACGATAAGCGGTATAAGCAGCGGGGAAAAATCCATAACGATTTTTAGTGAGAAGGATGCCAAGACTGTCCTCCAAGATCTACACAAAAAAATGTCTGAATTCAAAGCGATCAGCCATAGAGAAGATGTCGGGCGGATAGAGATAACACATCCCAAATTCGTAGATAATCCAGGGTGGGTTACAAACATCACAGAAATATTCTCCTTGAAAAATATAAACATCATCGAGATCACTACCAGTAAAGCGACCATCAATATATATATGGATGAAGAGCAGGTCGATGATGCCGTACTTTCTGTAAAACAGATACTGGGACAAGAAAAGAAAGAGAAAATTATGGATATCAAAAAAGAAGACAGAGGTGAGTTAGTTGAAATATGATGTGGCTATTTTAGGAGCGACCGGAGCGGTAGGACAGAGATACATAGAATTGTTAGAAGATCACCCGTGGTTCGATGTAGGGGTTTTGACGGCTTCCGAGAGATCGGCGAAAAATAGATACGGTGAAGTCTGCGATTGGAAGCTTAGTTCAGAGATGCCAGAAAAAGTAAAAAATCTAGAAGTCGTCTCGACAAGTTTAAAAGATGTGAAAAGAACGGATCAAGTGGACCTTGCGTTTTCGGCCCTTCCCGGAGATGTAGCGGGTCCGGTAGAAGACGAGTTCGCCGAAAATATACCGGTGGTAAGTAAAGCTAGTGCCCATAGAATGGATGCTGATGTTCCATTAATCATACCAGAAGTGAATCCCGAGCATCTAGAACTGATAGAAGTTCAGAAAGAAAATAAAGAGAGGAACGGATTCATCTCTACCGATCCTAATTGTTCGACTATACAGCTGACGATAAGTCTCAAACCGTTGATGGAGCTGGGTCTATCAGAGGTGGCCCTGACCACTCTACAGGCACTCAGTGGGGCCGGATATCCCGGTGTAGCGTCTCTCGACATCGTAGATAACGTGATCCCTTACATCTCGGGTGAAGAGCATAAATTAGAATCTGAGCCTCTAAAGATATTAGGTGATTTCGAGGGAGATCATATCGAAGAATCTGATATCGATATCAGCGCCAGCTGTAATCGAGTCGACTTGAAAGATGGCCACCTAGAGTCGGTTTGGGTGGATCTGGAAGATGAAAAATCAGTCGACAGAGTATTGGAGACCTTCGAGACGTTCGAGGGACCACAAAAGATATCCAGATTACCATCTGCCCCGGAGAGACCGCTGGAAGTGATGGATGAAAAAGACCGACCTCAGCCTAGACTTGATAGGAACACAAACGAGGGTATGAGCGTCTGTGTGGGCAGAGTGAGAGACGATCCCATCTTCTCTATAAAATACTCTTGCCTGGGCCACAATACGATAAGAGGTGCCGCGGGATCCGGTATACTACATGCGGAACTCTTGGAGAAAGAGGACTATATCTAGATCTAATTTAAACGGTGAAGAGGATGGAAATGCCCGGTTATTTCTCTAAGAACACTGATGGCTTGAAGATAGACGGAGTCCCGGCAGAAGAGATCGCGGAAGAATATGGTACTCCCGTTTACGTTTACAGTGAGGACAGGATCCGAGACAATTACAGGAGACTGCGTGACGCATTAAAAGAGCGATACGAGAAGGTGAGGATACTATTTTCGGCCAAATCCAATACAAATCTCTCTATACTGAATATCTTAAAGGATGAAGGCGCAAACATAGACACTGTGAGCGTCGGAGAGATCTTTTTGGCCAAGAAAGCCGGCTTCGATCCGGATGAGATCCTCTTCACCGGGATGAATCTCGGCGATGACGAGATAGATCATCTTCTAGGATCGGATGTCAAGATCAATGTCAATTCATTATCCATGTTGGATAGGTTGCTAGAAAAAGAAGTTCCTAGCTCGATTTCATTTCGGGTGAATCTACAGAAAGGCGCTGGAGCCCATCGTCATCTGATAACCGCTGGAAAAAACTCTAAATTCGGTATACTTGAAGATGATATCATCAAAGCTTACAGAAAAGCCTTGGATAGCGGAGTGAAGAACTTCGGTATACATACGCATATAGGTTCGGGTATATTGGATACGGATCATCATCGAAGGGCTACCGAAAAACTGATGGATATCGCTGGGAAAGTAAAAGAAAAATTAGGTATCGGATTCGAATTCATAGATATAGGCGGAGGTATCGGTATACCTTACGAACCGGGCGAGGAGGAGATGGACCTTGAAAAGTTTTCACGTGATGTTCTCACGGCTTTTAAAGAGAAATCGGCCGAACATGGTCTTGGAGATCCCTACTTTTGTATGGAGCCCGGGAGGTACATCATCGGGGACGCCGGGATCATCCTGACGGAAGTCAATACGGTGAAGAAAACCGTGAGTAGAAAACTCGCCGGTATAGACGCTGGGCTTCATACCTTTATCAGACCGGCGATGTACGACGCATATCATCATATGATCCACGCTGAGAAAAGTAAAGGAAACGTCGAGACTGAAAAATATGATATAATGGGCCCTCTGTGCGAGTCCTCTGATTTCTTAGGGAAAGAAAGGGAACTGCCCGAGATACAAGAAGGCGATATGCTCGCGATCTGTGATACCGGAGCCTACGGGTTCACCATGTCCTCCAATTACAATTCGATGATAAGGCCTCCGGAGGTATTGGTCTCAGGGGACAGCCATACAGCCATAAGAGAGTCTGAAGATTTCGAGGATTTAGAGAAAAAACAAAAAATCGCGGAGTGGTTGGGATGAACTTTACGAAGATGCAGAGCCTTGGAAATGATTACATAATCATCGACGAGACTACGAGAAGTATCGATAAAAGTGAGATGAGCAGATTAGCTCAGAAGATGTGTAGGAGAAAATTCTCGGTAGGCGCCGACGGTATCATTTTTGCACGAGATTCCCACGAACACGCCATCGAGATGAGGATATTCAATCAGGACGGCAGTGAAGCCGAGATGTGCGGGAATGGAATAAGATGCTTCGCAAGATACGTCTTTGATGAGAATCTAGTCGAAGAAAAAGACTTTGAAATAGAAACATTAGCCGGTCCGAGAGAGGTCTCGCTGAAGGAAGACGTCGTTAGAGTGAATATGGGAAAGCCAGAATGGAAAAGAGAGGCTGTACCGGTCGTCGGCGAAGGTGAATTTATAGAAGAAGAGATAGACGTTCAGGACGAGTCTGTAAAGGGTACCTGCGTGTCCGTAGGAAATCCACATTGTGTGATCTTCGTCGAGAACGTAGAAGAGGCAGGAGTTAAAGAACTGGGACCCGCACTGGAAACACATCCGATATTCCCCGACGATATAAATGTGGAATTCGTTGAGATTTCGGACGAGGATAGATTGAAATTGAGAGTGTGGGAAAGAGGAGTAGGAGAAACAAATGCCTGCGGAACAGGAGCCTGTGCAGGCTTTGCCGCTGCTCACCGCTTGGGAAGATGTAAAGGAAGTGTTGAAGTAGAACTCAAGGGAGGTACTTTACGGTTTGAGATGGGAGATGAGATGATCATGAAAGGCGATACTCAAAAAGTGTTCAAAGGAAAATATTTGGAGGTGCAGTGATATGGAATTTGCTGAAAGGTATAAAAGGGTACCCGGGCTGATATTCACGGAGTTGGAAGATCGTATCAAAGAGCAGAAGGAAAAAGGAGTCGACCTCGTCTCTCTAAGTATAGGAGATCCTGACCTAGATCCTCCCGAATTCTTTGTGAAGGCACTGAAAGAAGAAATCTCGAAGCCTAACAATCATAAGTATTCAGTCAGTAAAGGCGAAGAGGAGTACAGAGAGAGCGTATCAGAATGGTACGATAACAGGTTCGATGTTGACCTAGACCACAAAAAGGAAATCGTGGGATTGATAGGCGCAAAAGAAGGTATCGCAAATGTTGCTAGAGCGTTCATCAACCCCGGTGACGAAGTTTTAGTTCCGGACCCGGCCTACCCCGTCTATAAAAGAGGTTCTACGATCCTGAATGGCGGAAGACCCGTTAAATTGGATCTGCTTCCTGAGAACGATTTCTTACCTGATCTCGATAAGTACGAAGGAACAGATGCGAAGATGATGTATCTCAACTATCCCAACAATCCCACGGCGACCGTAGCCGATAAGGATTTTTTGAGGGAAGCCGTTGATTTTGCTCATGACAATGAGGTCATGATATGCTACGATAATTGCTATTCCGAGATCACTTTCGACGGATATCGGGCGCCCAGTATCTTAGAGATAGAAGGCGCGAAAGAAGTAGCGATCGAATTCAATTCCTTTTCAAAGATGTTCAGCGGCCCGGGCAACAGGATCGGTTTTGCAGCCGGAAGCGAGAAACTGGTAAAGGGTCTCTCGGAGATAAAGGCCCAGGTGGATTCCGGTCCCCCCATCTATACACAGAAAGCCGCTGCTAGAGCGTTGGAACGTTTTGATGGAGATGGATCTTGCGAGTATGTAGAAGAAGTCAAACGAAAGTATGCTGAAAGAAGGGATATATTGATCGACAGGCTGAGGGAATTCGGCTTTGACTGCAAAAAGCCGAAAGCGACTTTTTTCATCTGGTTCGACTGTTCGGAAGATTCGATGGAATTCACAGAGAAGTTATTGGAAGACGGAGTCCTCATCTCTCCTGGGAAGGGTTTTAGTGAACATTCTGAGACCTACGTGAGATTCTCGGTTACAAGGACTAAACAGAGGATCAAAAAAGCTTGCAGAAGGATCGATCAGTTATGGTCGGACTGCCAATAATACGTGAGAGATAACTTTCCTTCCAATCCTTGCATTCCTGCTCATATCAACTAGGCTTGATTCGACAATGTCCCAAAATATTTTATCTTCTATCGTTATTAAGAGAAAGGATCGAGAGGGAAAAAAATGATATCTCTAAAAGACTTCAGAAAGAAAGATGTACTGACAGATGACGGGACCATTCTAGGCGTCGTGACCGATGTAAAGATAGAGGATGACCTGAATATAGTCGGATTAAAGCTTAAAATGGAGAGCAGGAAGATGGCGGAGGACCTCGGATTGGACAAACCGATGATATCTTCACTCAAAGGAGACATCGGGATAGACCACGTCAAGTCGGTCTCCGATAATATATTGCTGGATAAGAAATTCGCCGACCTTTACACCTACATAGAGGAAGAGACCGATTGGAGGCCGGTATCCGAACTGATAGACTACAAGATCTCGGATTCTCAGGGCAAAGACATCGGTGAGGTAGACGGTATACTATTCGATGAAGAAGACTGGGGGATACCCATGATGGTCGTGACGATCGAAAAAGACACCCACGAGCTGTTAGATATGGAAAAATCACTCCTAAGGAAGACCAGATTGGGGATATCGATGAGACACGTGGATAAGATAGGTGATTACATCCTGCTCGACACAACGGCGGACAATTTAGGTGACATAATAGAAGAGGAACCGGTTAAAAAGGTTTGAACACATCCTTCAAAACACCTCGCCCTTTAAAACTCCACGAAACCTTTTTAACACCCACTTTTCTTTTGAAGTTCACCTGATACTCATGGAGATGACCAAGAAGGACGAGTACGAATTCAAGAAAGCGATAGAGGAGATCGAAGATCTTGAAGGAAGAGGTACGGAACTGATCTCCCTTTACGTTCCGCCGGACAAGACGATCTCCGACGTGAACGCTTACCTGAACGAAGAGATGTCAGAGAGTTCCAACATCAAGTCCAAATCGACCCGGAAACACGTTCAGAGCGCGCTTAAATCAATCCGATCTAGTCTGAAGTATATAGACGAACCGCCTGAGAATGGCGTCATCTTCTTCGTCGGTCACGTCTCTGCAAGCGGCGACAAGACCGACATGATATCTAAGACTTTAGAACCCCCTCGTCCGATAGAGTCTTTTGTTTATAGGTGTGATTCTGAATTTCATGTTGAGCCTCTGAAGGAGATGGTGGGAGAGAAAGAGAATTATGGTCTATTGGTTATAGATCGGAGCGAGGCGACGATAGGTATCCTAAGAGGCAACAGGGTGGAAACTTTACAGCATATACAGTCGATGGTGCCGAGCAAGCACTCCAAGGGAGGCTTCTCCCAGCAGCGGTTCGAAAGAAGGATCGAGAACGCGGCTCAAGCTTATTTTAAAAGATTGGCAGACAAAGCTAACGGTCTTCTGTTGGAGGAGGATATAGACGGCTTTTTGGTTGGTGGACCAGGAAGAACGAAAGATGATTTTATCGAAGGCGACTTTTTACACCACGAGCTGGAAAAAAAGGTGATCGATACTTTCAACACCGGCTATACCGACGAATACGGGTTAAAAGAATTGATGGAGAACGCCCAGGAGACCCTTTCTGATCTTGAAGTGATGAAGGAAAAGAAATTGATGGACGAAGTGATGGCGGAGATAAAGAACCCCAACGAGGGCCTGGCAACTTATGGAGAGGAAGAAGTGATGAAGGCCTTGAGGATGGGGGCCGTAGATACTTTGCTCGTTTCCGAAGGGGTAAACAAACAGAGGGTACAGGTCGAATGTACGGATTGTGGTTACAAGGACACCATCACCGTCGAGGGTGATTTTGATCGAGAAGAACACACTTGTCCAGAATGTGATTCGGAACTTGAACTTCTTGAGAAAAACGATATCATCGATGAACTTTACAAGAAAGCTGAAGAGGTGGGCACCGAAGTCAAGCTGATCTCTGAAGAATCGGAGGAGGGCGAACTCCTTATGAACGCTTTCGGTGGATTGGCCGCTCTCCTGCGTTTCAGGATAAATTGAGGTCTGTATATGAGCTATGCGCTGCTGGAATTCAAAAACGAGATAATCGACGAGATACTGGATATCGTAGAGGTACCGGAAGAAGAGATCGATATCGAGAGACCTTCTGAGGAGAGGGGTGATTATGCCCTACCGTGTTACCCGTTTTCACCTATACTAAAAAAAGATCCCGAAGAGATCGCACGGGAACTTTCAGAAAAGATCGAGCTCGAAAATGGATCGGTCGAGCGGTCCGGTCCCTATTTGAATTTCAATATAGATGAAGATCGTCTTTCGAAAGATACTGTTATCACCTGTCTAGAAAAAGAAGAGGATTTTGGCAGTCTCCATTCAAAGGGAGAAAAAGTCATCGTGGAGCACACGAGCGCAAATCCGAACGGACCGCTTCACGTTGGTCGAGCTCGCAACCCCATAATCGGAGATACTATCGCCAGGATATATGAAAAAGCGGGATACGAGGTCGAAAGACAATATTATATAAATGATATCGGGAAACAGATGGCGATACTGACCTGGGGCGTCTTGAATCTGGATGAAGAAGATCTACCGGATACAGAGAGAGATAAAGATGATCACGATCTAGTGAGATATTATCAGAAAGCGAGTAGATTGCTGGAAGAGGACGAAGAGCTCGAGGATGAGATCCAGGAGATCATCGGGGCTATGGAAGCTGGAGATGAGAAGATATTTACACAACTGACAGAGAACGCTGAGACCGTCATGTCCGGTATAACTGAATCTTTAGAGAGATTGGAGATACCTATAGATAGCTACAAGAGGGAATCGTCCCTGATCAAGGAGAGTTCCGTCGAGGACGTTATAAAAGAACTGTGGGAACTTGAAGATACGAAAAAGGAAGACGGGGCGATATATTATGAAGATGAGGATCGTAAAACTTTCGTGACCCGCGAGAACGGCACGAACCTTTATCCCGCGAGAGATCTAGCTTATCATGTCTGGAAATCCAAGCGAGCGGACAGACTTATCAATATATTAGGGGAAGATCATAAATCCCACGGAAGATTCTTACTAGATGCTCTAGAGGATCTAAATGTAGAGCCATTGCCTGAAACTGTTTTTCACTCCTTCGTAACTTTCGAAGGAGAAGAGATGTCTACCCGTAAGGGTTCTTACGTGACCCTAGATGAATTCATGGACACGGCCCATGAGCACGCTGAAGAGGAAATATTGAAGAGAAGGGACGATCTCTCAAAAACAGATATAGAGGATATCGCGGAGAAAGTCGGTATGGGCGCTGTGAGATACAATATCATAAAAGTTCAGCCGGAGAAGCCGATCGATTTCGTTTGGGAAGAGGCGCTCAACTTTCAGGGAGAAAGTGCCCCATTCATACAGTACAGTTATACACGGGCAAAAAGCATCCTGGAGAAATGGAGGAAAAAGGAAGGCGAAGATCTCTCAAAGACGGAAAAATTGGATCTAGAGAGCTTTGAAGAGGGGGAAATAAGGTTATTGAAGAAGATAGCCGAGTTACCACTGATACTTCGTAAAGCAGCAGATCAGAATGCACCTCACCACCCAGCTCGATATGCCCACGGTCTAGCCGCAGAGTTCAACCAATTTTATAGAGATTATCCTGTCCTTCACTCGAAGAACCAAAAGCTTGAGAGGATAGCTCTGGTGAAAAGTTTCAAATTTGCGATCACCAGTGTTTTGGAAACTTTAGGGATTAAAAAACCGAAAGAGATGTAAAAAGAAGAAGTAAGAAAAAGAAAAGGTTTTTGTTGGTGTTTTTTAGCTCAGTTTCTCTTTTATCTTGTCCTTGTAGAAGTAGAGACCGACCGTAACGCCTATGATGATTATCGGTATCAGCGCGTATATAATATATTCCCTCCACGCCGGCGGTTCTACGGTTACCGTATCTTCCACTTCATTGTCCCAATTCAGGTCTTCGGGTTCCTCACCGGCAGTAACGTTCACAGTGATCGTCTTATCGCCGTCACTTCCTGGTTCCCATTTTATCTCCATGGTGATAGTTTCATCAGTTTCGATGATCGTGTTGTTGAGTTCCTCGCCGTCCTTGAGATACTTTGGATCTATGTTCTTTATTTTATCGTTCACTTTCAATACAGGATTGATCTGGGTAGCGTTCTTTTCACCCTCGTTGCTGATGTTCACACTGATCGTAACTGAATCTCCGGATTGGATATCACTCGTTGAGAATTTTAGGTCGGTTACCATCAAGTCTGGTGTGTCCCCTCGAAGGATATTGACCGTTATTGATTTGTTTCCACTGTTACCGGCTTCGTCCGTCACGATGAGTGAAACAGTATACTCCTCTACTTCACTGAAAGTATAGTTCATGATTGGACCTGTATCGGTAACACCGAGCTCTTCTATCTCCCATTCGTAGGTAAGATTACCTTCATACTCAGGATTGGCCTTCGATTCTGTGGCGTTGAAGTTCACGAGCGTGTTCTTCTCTATCTCAACAGTGGGTTCACGACTTTCCTGTTCATCCCACTCCGTCTTGATGACCACCATCGGTTCCGTAGTATCACTAACGTTGACGGTTATCTGTTCTTCGTTCCAGTTGCCCACTGGGTCGCTCAAATTTAAGATCACATCAAAGCTTCCGGGAGCATCAAATGTGTGAGAGATATTGGTCAGGTTCGTACCACTTCTCGGTTGGTTAACATCGGTGAAGTTCCACTCGTAATTGCTTATGGTACCCGTTCCTACGTCTTCGAAGTTGCTGGCATTGAAGTATATCTCTTTGTCTTCGTCGACTGTGATGGTATCGCCTAGAGTAACGTTTTCGCCGTTCACTTCTATATAGTCCCCCTGTGGACCTTCATCATCTACCAATATCGTGAGGTCGTCGGTTATCGTGTTATTATTGCTTTCCACCACAGCGAGTTCAAGTTCTTTTTCACCCGATTCGTTGAACGCGTATGTTACTTCTTCTCCAGTTCCTATCTCTTCACCGCCGAGTGACCAGGTATAACTCAAAGCCCGACTGACTGGATTCATATATTCGGCTATCATCTTCAGCTCTGTATCTTTCTTTATCACGGTATAGTTCTCTTCTTCCGGATGTTCGTATCTCCAGGGTTCTCCCCCTTCGAAGACTATGTCCAATTCGCCTTCCTCTGACTCTCTAACGTCCAGTATCACATCTGAATAATCTCCGTCTTCAGTTGGATCGATCTCTAACTCGTTGTAACCGTCTATATTGACGTTTTCTGGTACGACCTCTTCGGAACCATCGCCGATATACCTTTCATATCCGTCTGGTAACTTCAAAGAATAATTGAAGTTTCTCTCATTTCCGTAGGTATAATCGTTTTCCAGCGTGAGATCGATCAGTCCATGCTCCACCTCGTGCATCGGTTCGTAATGTTTTGTGGCGGTGACTTTTATGTTGCCGGTAAAGAGTTCGGTGATAGGGCCTTCTAAATCTCCGAAGTTCTCGAACCCGACGTTATAATTGGTTAATTCATAAACTGTATCGTTGACCGTGATAAATTCATAGGTCGAAGGAATATCAGCTTCGCTGTATTCGAGTCTGTTTTGGAACTCCTCAACTTCAGCACCACTTACCGATTGATCTCCGTTACCGAGAGCTAGGTCAATCTGCATGGGTAGGTTACCGATGAAAGAATGATCCAAAGTTTTCATCCGTGTGTCCACACCCAGGGTCCGCTCACTCTCAACGGTCAGGGTTTCAAATCCTTCGGTGAATGTCATATCCGTATCGAACTGTTCTGCTTCACTCTCTTCTCTCTGTTTGGTTCCGATCTCTTTGATATCTCCCTCGAGTTTTCCGATATCCTCTACCAACGGTTCGTACCCCTCGGCGTCTACAACGAGGATATAAGAGTAGTCTGCTGGTGCTCTGATTATGAATGTCGGCCCTTCCATATTTCTGTGGATTATTCCGGTTTCTTCGTTGTAGAGTGTGATATCCATCTGTTCCTTTATAGCGCTACCCTCTTGATCTACGAGTCGTCCTCTGACCACTGGTTCCGTAAATAATTGATATGTTGTCTTGTTGTCATCGAATGTAGTTGTGATGTTGGGGGCATAACCCTCTTTTTCTATCTTCAACGAACCTTGAAATCCGCTATAGACATCGATCTCGAACGCACTGTCATTCTCTATCATCTGAGTATTCTCCGTGTGGATATAGCCCATTTCCGTCTGGAGAGTCACTGAAGCGTTCATTATGGGCTCTCCGCCTTCATCGACGACAATTCCCTCGAGAGTTTTGTCAGTTTCTTTCACGGCTATGTTTATATCTTCTAAGTGATCGTCTTCGACTCTAAAAGGTCCTTTAACGGTCCTCATATATGCGTATCCATCTTCAAGTTGAGATGGGAATACGATCTCATATTGACCAGATTTGACATCAGTAAATTCGTAATAATCTTCCGAGGTCTGCTGCTCTCTGATCTCACCGGTCTGGAGGTTTCTCAGTTTGATGTTCAGGTTTGATTCTATGATATTATCTGTGTTTAAGAACCCCTCTACCGTCGAGGTATGTGTGCTATGCTCAGTCGCTTTTACAGTCTGTGCGTTCCATTGAACCACGACCAACCCTGACAGCACTAATAGGAGCACCGTCAGAGCGGTAGCCATTTTTCCAGCTTTTCCCAATTTCATGTATTGTTCCTCCTAATGGAGTCTTAAATAATATGAACTGCCGCAAGCATGAGGCCACCCCTATAAATATTTTATTGGATTAGTTTCTAAAACCTTGCTTGTTTCCCGTGCCCCTAATCGTATAATTTATCGCCTAAAGTATTCAAGATGAACACCGCTCCGGATAAAAGTATTATGGTGGGCCCTGCAGGAGTGTTCCACTGATAAGAGAGCCACAGGCCGGAAAGGATGAAGACCAACGACAAAATTACAGAGTAAACCATCACCTTTCTCATATCGTGTGTGACGGAACTTGAGATCGATGCGGGGATGGACAGCATCGCGATTACCAAGATGATCCCGACGAATTTTATCAGGAAGACGATAGAGAATGCGATCATTATCAGAAGTAAGATATACACCAGATTCGTTTTGATACCAACGACCTCCGAAAATTCCTCGTCGAAACTCACGGCCTGCAATCTGTGGTAAAACAGTACTACGATGATCACGATCGAAAGGGCCAAACCGCTCAGAAGATAGATGTCAAAGGTTCCGATCATCAACAGGTTTCCGAACAAGAAACTTGCTGGGCTAGGTAGGTACCCCGGAGTGATATGGTAGAAAAAAGCTCCTATCGCCATGCCTAGAGCCCATATTATCCCGATAGCAGTGTCTTCTCTTTGTATCTTTTCCTTCCCGAGATAACCTACACCGACGGCAGATGTGATAGCAAATAGAAGAGCACCAAAGAGAGGCTCGATACCGAGATATAACGACATCCCCACACCCCCAAAAGAGGCATGAGCTACACCGCCGCTTATGAATACTATCTTTTTAACGACTACATAAGTTCCGATTATACCGAATATGATCGAACCCAGGATGCCCGCGTAGAGCGCATTCCTCATGAAGGCATATTCCAACATCTCGAACATCCTTAGTCCTCCTCCTCAGAGGGCATCTTATGTTCAAAGACCCGGTGGGGATGTCCGTGAGCGACTAGATCGACCGGGCACTCATAAGAGGCTTCGATCATCTCGGACGTCAACTCGTCGGAACCGTGATAGATGAGATACTGGTTCAGGCACGCCACTTCATCCACATAGGAAGAAATCACACCGATGTCGTGAGAGACCAGGATTATGGTTATGTTCTTTTTTTTATTCAGCTTTTGCAGGAGCTCATATATGTTTGTCTGAATCTTCTCGTCTATACTCGCAGTGGGTTCATCTAAGAGTAGAATCTTAGGTTCGATAGTCAGTGCCCGCGCTATAAGCACCCTCTGCTGCTGCCCCCCAGATAGTTCTGATATCTGCCTGTCCTTGTATTCTAGCATATCGACCATCTTCAGAGAAGCCTCGGCGATCTTCTTGTCCTCTTTGGAATAGAAAGGTTTCCAGCCGAGCTCTCCCACTCTTCCCATCAGCACGACGTCCCAGACGCTTATCGGAAACTGAGCATCGAAGTTAGAATACTGCGGAACGTACCCGATCACGTCACTCACTTTGGACGGAGTTTTCCCGTGGATACGAACGTCTCCCTGCTCTGGAGTGAGTAATCCCAACAATACCTTTAGTAGAGTCGTCTTCCCTCCCCCGTTAGGTCCTATTATGCCCAAAAAGGTGCCCTCGTCCAAAGAAACGGTGACGTCCTTCAAGACGATCTTGTTCCCCAAGCTGACAGAAACGTCCTTCAACTCTATAGCGGGCTCTACCATAGATACACACCTTCCGATCCATCGAATGCGGATTCTAACTTCTCGCCCATATCCCCTATATTCTCTATGTAATCTTTTGCTAGGGGATTTAGAGATAATACTTCGCCGTCTATCTCCTCGGCTATAGTCTCCGCCTGGCTCCTATCGAATTGTGGTGAAATAAAAACGACGGAGATGTTCTCTCTTTTTGCCTTGTCTATTATGTTCTGTACCTCCTTCGTCCCCGGTGATTTCCCCTCCTTTTCTATGGGTACCTGAGTCAAGTTATATTCATCTGCGAAGTATCCAAAAGAGGGATGATAAACTAAGAATTCTTCACTGTCGTATTCTTCCATATCATTTTTGATATCTAGATGGATTTTTTCCAACTCGGATGTGTAGTTTTCCGCATTATCAATATAATATTGAGAGTTATCCGAATCTTCTTCGATCAACGCTTCCTTGATATTTTCCACCGCATTCATAGCGTTGACGGGCGACATCCAGATGTGGGGATCTATCTTAGATCCCATCCTGCGTAGTTCAACACCTTCACTGCCGTTCACGATCGTCATCTCTTCGTTATAGCTTTTGATCTTATCCATCCAGGCGTTTTCAAAAGAGATCTTGGAACCAACTTTTAGATAGATATCAGCTTTCGCGACCTCTCTCATCTGCCGGGTCGTGGGTTCGTATGAATGCGGATCTTTACCTAGGGGGACCATCAATGTGACTTTTACTTCATCGCCTCCGACTTTCTTGACGAACTGCTCTTGAGGCGGGATGGTCACGGCAACTCTTACATTTTCCTCATTATTCTCTCCTTCTGATGTATAACCAACCAAGGCGACCGCTCCGTCAAAAAGAAGGACACCGACGATTATGATCACGATCCTTTTATCTATCATCTTTGCCCCCCTTGAATAGCTGCTTACACCAGTGACATTCTTCAAGGTCCTCCGGCTCGAAAGGGGGATCCAAACAAAGCCCGCATTCGCAGTTAATTTCCTCTCCATAGGAGCTGTTTATCAGATCTATCATCCTTTCGCTCATCTCGGGGCTCAATTTTGATGCCTCTTTGCAGGCCTCTTCGAAGTCCATCCCTAGCGATTTTTGAAAGAAATTTTCCACCACATGATGCTTCAATATCTCGTTCTCTATGATCTCTTTTCCATCTGAGTTGAGCTCAAGTCCCTTTTCTGGTATGTATTCACCGACACCGAACTTCACTAATCTTTTCATCTTCTGCAGCGCCCCGGCTCTGCTCAGGTCCATCTTCCTAGCCACCTTTGAAGGACCGACCGGCTCTTCACCCCCTCCCAAGAGGAATATGGAGATCATATGTTCTCGATCACGTTTCGTAAGATCATCCCCGCCCATTGTTAAGTACAGGTTAACGGAGCTATAAAAATCTTAGGGGGAGTAAGATTTTCAACTCACTAATGATGATATATCCCATGTTATTCAGGGGTCTTTTGACCTCCTAAAAAATCTATTTATATAATACATCCTTATTTTAAAAAGATATATATAGTATGAAGTAATATGAATAAATGTAAAATAAATATTATATATAGGTGATAAAAAATGAGCTATAACCCAAATGCTTCAAACGCGCCTGGTTCTAGTGGTCAAAAAAGTGGACACTCTCCAGGTTTGACCAAGATAAGAGAGGCGAAACGCAGACGAGATGAAACCGATCAGATATTGTCTCCCTTATGGGTTCTAGCACCCATCCTGGCTGGAGTGGTTTCCGCAGCGATTATGTTCCTGACGGTTGGGTTTGGAACTGTCGGAGTTGGTATGGGAGGTCCTGAATTCGGTGCGACATTTTGTTTAGGATATATAGCTTCGATCATTGTAGGGATGGTCATAGTAGCTTATCCCTGGTATATGATGATCAAACGAAGAACAGAGCATTTCAAAAGAGATCACACCTTAACGGCTGGGATCGTCGAGTATTTAAATGAAGAACAGAACAAGGGGAAAGCAAATCTTTCTCAGGAACTCGCTACCCTTCAATCCCTACAATCTGAGATGACCTCGGAAGAAGATGAAAAGAGTCCTATTCTGTATACTATAATCATCTTCGTGATACCTTATATCGGATTATGGTACGTACTGTACTTCCTGATGAAGGATATATATAGCCATCATCAGAAGATAGTCGCTTTTGAAGAGAACTCGAGGAGTGCCGTCAACAAATTGGGTCATTCAGTTGTCGTTCCCTCCTGGAAGGACTTACCGCAGAGAAATTTCGTACTATATCTGATACTGTCATGCTGTATACCCTTCTTTGGTCTTTACTGGATGTATACCATCATCAAGGACTACAACGACCACTTCAAGTCTCAGTGGCACTTCGAAGATCAGATAGCTGGAGGCGACTACGAGAAAGGTCAATCCGGAGGACCTCAGGGACCATCCGGTCAGCAGCCCCCAGGTCAACAGAGAGCTCCGGGACAACAACAGTCACCCGGCCAGCAGCCGCCTCAACAGCAATCGGGTCAACAACGGCCACCGGGTCAACAGCAGCAACAATCCCCACAACAGCAACCACCTGGACAGCAGCCGCCTGGCC
>JAGXLI010000039.1 GCA_018334755.1 Thermoplasmatota archaeon | reverse complement strand
TGTTCGTTTTTTCTATATCCCCTCTGATCAACGCCGTCAGCGATTATGAAGGGGATAAAAAAGCGGGTGTCAGGAATCTTTACACCATATACGGCTTTGAAAAAGGGAAAAAGATGGTCTCTATCTTGATAGTGATACTCTTTTTAACTCCTTTACTCATATTTCATTCTTTAGTAGAGATAATCTTCCTCCTAGTTCTATCACTTATCTCTGCTTTCATCTTTTACAGGTATGAAAAGTATAAAGTGGTCCTTGGCTTGTACTTCATAGTTTTGATCTACATCTTGATAAGATTCCTAAGAATAGCAAGAATATAAAAAAAGCGTTCAGCTTTCCGTCAGGCTGTTGATCTCGGTCTCTATGCCCAGGTTTGATATCATGAAATCCTTGAACATCTTCGCCTGGGTTTTCAAATGACCGTACATATCCGTGTGCCTCTTGTAATACTTCTTGGGTGTCTGGAAAAATTTTCTCTGCGGATATGCCTTTTTGAAAGCCCATTCTAAAACTTCTTGCATCTCATCTTGGGTGATATTAGGATGGTCCCAGACAAGATGTTTGGTGTCCCATTTGCCCCAATCTTCCTCTATGATGCCGTATTTTTCTTCGATATCGTCCCAGAGAGGCGTGCGGGGAAAAGGAGTCAATACACATACCTGGAGTAGATCGATAGAGTACTGGTTCAATTTTTTGATACTCTCCTTGATCGAGGAAACGGTATCGTCCTCGAATCCTAAAATATAGTACCCTATGAGGAAAGAATTCTTTTCCTCCAGCCGTTCCAGAAGATTTAACGTTTTATCGACTTCTATCTTCTTTCCGATATCGTCGAGAGTATCCTGGCGCAGGCTTTCCAGGCCGAGTAAAGCACCGGAAAAGCCCCTCTCGTACCATTCTTCTAGGTTTGCATCTAAGGTATCAACTCTCGTCATCGCATACCAGTTCATATCGTACTTCTCTAAAAGATCTATGAACTTGTCCGTATGTTTTGTCCACATACCAAAACTCTCATCTTCGATCAGGATCTCATCTATCCCGGCATCTTTGTAATTCCTCAACACCTCTTCGAGCGAGGACAGGGGAACCTTAGAAGGTTCGGAACAGAATTTCGGGGTCTGACAGAACTTACAGTTCTGGAAGCATCCTCTAGAAGTGAAAACTGCCCCCAGCGGGAAACCTCTCACGCCCGCGGAAGACCCAACGTACTCGACCACCATCGGATGTTCTATTTTGTCTATCTCCTTACCTATCTCTTCAGCTATTTTCTTCTCCGAATATCCTACGAATATCTTGTCGAAATGTTCTTTCATCCCGTATGTCAGAGCACCATAATTCCCTGCCCAGAGTTCTTCGACACCCTCTTTTTTAGCTTCCTCGACCATCTCCATTATGTTCGGTATCTCGTAGGTGAAGAACGAGAAGCCGACCACGTCGTAATCGTTTTTCAGTGCTTTCTTATATTCTTGCCATGTAGGAAACTCCAATATATCGATCTCAGGGATATTCTTCTTGAGAAATCTCAATCCGTTGGCATTATTTTTATCATAGGAGTACCTGATCTTTCTACTTACATTACTGTCCCAATACTCATATCTATTGCCTTTCTCTCTGTACGGCGTCGTTATAAGTATGTCTTTGGTCGGGTTTTCCATCAGTTAACTGATGGAGGTACAAAATATAAATAATTTGGTGTGAGATATGCCCGGTATATATCTAAGTCGCTATCTCCATCGGAATATTCATATATTTTCAAGAAAATTGCTGAGAAAGGTACTAAGATGGAGAATCGTTCTGAGAGATCTAGTGACGAAAGTTACGACGTCGTCATCGTCGGAGGGGGACCAGCGGGGCTCACTGCAGGTTTCTTACTGGCCAAAAATGATCTAAAGGTTCTTCTTGTGGATAAGAGCGAATTTCCGCGGAAAAAAACTTGTGGAGGACTGCTAACCCACAAGAACATGATGATCATAGAGAAGGTCTTTGACCGTACCGCTGGAGAACTGCGAGAAAAGGAGATGATCAGCGAAGCTAGATATAATTACAGGATGGACTATAACGGAAGAAAAATCAGGGATTTTTCTTTGAGGGAACCGATGTATTTCACTGAAAGAGAAGAGTATGATGATTTTTTTCTCAAGATGGCTCAGGAAGAAGGTTTGGATGTATATTTGAGAGAAAAAGTGGTAGATATACAGGTCGAAACTAACACTTTAGAAACGGAAAGTGGAAGGTCAATCCAGGGAAATTTTATCATCGGGGCGGACGGTGTAAACAGCACCGTCAGGAAAAAAATGAAGACTACCTTTGATGAAAAGAGGTGGGACAGATATGTAGGGGTTGCTATCCAAGGAAGATTTGACAAAGGCTGTCTTGATGACCTTGACCATCATGTCTTGGATTTTGGATTCTTGGAATCGGGTTACGGCTGGATCTTCCCCCATAAAGATCACGTGAAGATAGGAGTGGGTGGGTTGAACAAAGCCGGTATGAGAAAGTTCTTTAACGAGTTCTTGGAAGCTAGAAATGTTGAAAAATCCGTTAAGAATGTAAATGGTTCCTCCATACCTTTCGGCTGTTACATCCCCGATCCAGCTTTTAATAACATCCTCTTGGTCGGAGATGCCGCCGGGTTGATGAATCCCTTGACTGGAGAGGGTATCTATTATGCCCATAGAAGTGGTGAACTAGCTGCATCATCTATAATCAAGCAAATCGAAAATGGCTCGGTCAGTGCCGGTGATCTCTACGGAAGGGCGATACAAAAAGAGATAATACCCGACTTCGACAGAGCGATGCTGGTGAGAAAACTCTTCTGGTCAACAAAAGGTAGAAGCCAACGTGCTCTCCTAGATCTCTTTTCACCTCTTTTAGGTAAACATATGAACATGCTCATACAGAAAGGAACTATCCTTAACTGGTAGAGTGTCCAGTTCTGATGGATCCTTCATGAGAAGGTCAGTAGAATCCCTGCCCCAAGAATTATATATCTTTTTCGTGAATCTTCCCCGTATGGATGAGGATGTCTTATCCAAAAGAAAATTGCTGCTTTTATCTGTAACGATCGTTGTCATATTTTTGATGGTCTCTTCCGTCTTTTTGACATCTTTTTTAACGCAAGAAGATAGCGGAAACGATGGTACGGAAGAAGAGGACAAGACGGATTGGACTAACTATCCCTACGTTATCCCAGGGACCGATATGGAATTTCCCGACGAAGAAGGTCTTTATCCAAAAGGGGAGACCTGGATATCATTAGGCTTGAGACTCGACTTTGAAGCTCCAGACAAGGAAAGAACGTACATAAATTTCCTCTACCATGAGTATTACAAGGACGTTTTTGTATCTAATTCCGAAGAGACAGTTAATTATCGTCTCCAAGGAAAAAGGCAACTCTCGATAGGAAAGATGAACATGAGTTTTAATAATCTTGAACTGCCTAGAGACATTTTGAAATTCCAAGAAGGTGAATCATTCCAGTACGATCTAAAAGCTTTCTTCAAATCAGAGGATAAGATCACTTACGAATTGGACCTTGAGTTAATATCGAAGAAACCTCCCGCGACGATGTTCGATGGGGAAGTCCAGATTGACAGTGATTACTACAGGCTGCACGCTCTAACGAGATGTGAGGTGAACGGCGAGGTCAAGATCGGCAGCGACAATTACGAAGTGAGCGGGTTAGGTTGGATAGAGAATCAAAGAGGTTCTTTCAAGGGTATGAAGTGGGATTGGTTCGCTTTTTGGGATGACAGCAATATAGAGATGGAGATAGTGAACTTGTCCTCCTCGGGTAAAAACATTCGATATGCGATGCACGTAGCTAAAGACGGCGAACTGAAGACTATCGACGATCTTAACATAGAAGTTACTTCCTCTAAAAATGGATTTGGATATTCATGGGAGATATCTTCCGATCAATATGATGTCGATCTGAACGTTACCTGTATAAAAGATAGGATGGTCTATTCTATGAGTTTTGCAGCGGGATTCGGAAGGGCCAAAGGGACCGTGAGGGGAAAAAGTATCGACACTATCACATATATAGAACTGAAGAGTGATTGAAAATTTCATAGATGACGAAAAGAATTTTAAAAAAGAGCGTATTACACTGCCTCCGATGGAGAACCTTTCACTGATACGGTCCTTCCGGGAGAAGTTTTACTCCCTGGTTTCCCAGATACCGGAGGGTAGAGTATCAACTTATGGAGAGCTCGCACGTTCGCTTGGAAGCAATAGGGCGGCAAGAGCCGTGGGTAAGATGCTCAACGAGAACCCGAGGCCCGAAGTTGTTCCCTGTCACAGGGTGGTAAAAAGTGATGGGACCTTAGGGGGCTACGACCGCGGAAAAGAAGAGAAGAAAAAACTGCTGGAAAAGGAAGGCGTTTCAGTTGAAGATGAAGAGATAGTTAACTTCGAAGAGGTACTTTTTACCGACTTCCAGTCTGACAAGCCACTGGAGACGCTGCGGGAAGAACAGATGGAGCTGAAAGAGAAGGTAAGTTTTGGAGATGATGAAGGTGATTTTGCCACCATAGCGGGAGTGGACGTTTCTTACTCAGAACAAAGAGCTTACCCGGCCATTTCGCTCTGGGATCGAAAAAAGAAGGAAGAAAAAGAAGCTTACGTCACCAAAGTCGAAGTAGATTTTCCTTACATCCCAACTTTTCTGGCCTTCAGAGAGCTTCCGCCGCTTTTAGATGTTTTGAGCGAAGCGGAAACGAAGCCCGACGTGGTCATGGTCGATGGAAACGGGGTCATGCATCCACACGAAATGGGATTAGCTTCTCACCTCGGTTTAGAGACGAAAATACCGACCGTAGGTGTCGCCAAAAGCAAACTCTGCGGAAAGATCATGGAAGATGTGGATAAACAGAACCGGGTCTCCGAGGTCAGAAAGGACGGAAGCTTAATAGGCCATGCCGTATTGGAAGGTGAAAGAGCGAAAAACCCTATATACGTCTCTCCGGGTCATAAGGTCTCGCATGAAAATGCGGTAGATCTGGTGAGAGAGTTCTGCCAGTATAAGGTACCAGATCCGATCAGAAGAGCACATATCAAGGCGACCAAAAGGAGGAAAAAAGATGAGTGATGAGAAGATACCGTTGTTCTTTCACGAGAAGTATGGAGAGTACAGTTTCGGTAAATTTCATCCTTTTGACCCTAAAAGATTTCCCGATTTTATCGAAGAGGTAAAAAAAGAAGAGAAGATGTTGAACGAAGTGGAGATAACCGAGGCTCCTCTTGCCGGCGATGAAGTTCTTAGTACCGTCCACAGATCCGAATATTTGGAAGAGGTTGAAGAGATGGAGAAGACCGGGGGATCTCTGACGATGGATACCCCGGTTAAGAAGGGGTCTCCTGAAGCCGGCCGAAGGATAGTTGGTGGAAGCCTACAAGCGGCAAAGGCGATGGAAAACAAGGACTTCGCCATAAACTTCGGAGGTCTCCACCATTCTGGACCGGACTACGGAGAAGGTTTCTGTCTCTTCAACGACGTCGCCGTAGCGGCCCGACACCTCGAAGATGAAGGCAAAAAGGTCGTCATATTCGACACGGACGCTCACCAGGGCAACGGCACCATGGATATCTTCATGAAAGATCCCAACGTTCTTTTCATCTCCACCCATCAAGACCCCGCAACGCTGTATCCCGGTAGAGGCTACATACAGGAAGTGGGTAAGGGCGAAGGCGAAGGTTTTACGGTTAACATACCGATGCCCAGAGATGCCAACATAACCGAATACCACCACGCCGTCGAAGAGATTGTGAAACCGCTGGTGAGGCAGTACTCCCCAGATGTCCTGATCAGGAACGGAGGTTCCGATCCTCATCACGCCGACTCGCTCACCGATCTAGCTCTAGATATGAGAGGGTTGAAGTATTTGGGGAAAACGAGCAGATCAATGGCGGAAGAAAACGACGCCGGTTACATCGATCTGATGCTATCCGGTTACGGGCGAAGGGTCGTAGAAGGGTGGAAATCGATCACGATAGGAACTCTAGATGTCCAAGTACCTCTACCTTCCGATCAGAAGATAGGAGAGATCGGGTATGAACCCAAAAATGATCTGAAGGAGACCGTCATAGATCTAAAGGATATATTGAAGGATTATTGGGAATTTTGAACAACAGATTTATTTACCAACCTTCCCCTTTAACGTCCATGGATCCATTATTAGGGTTGGGCGCGGCTATCTGCGTCGGGATATTGATACTGGTCATAATAGTGATCATCATAGCCTTTTTCCTCAAGATGCTGATCCAATTTTTGCCCGCGACTTTGTTGGCTATCCTGGTCTTTTTGTTCACTGGAGATCTGATCTGGGCCATCATAGCCTTCGTGGGCACAGCCTTCATACTCAGCTTGATAGATTGGGTCAGGTGAAGTAAAATATCAATGGAAAGGAGAGGTTATCAGCACTAGTACGGGAAATATTTCAAGTCGGCCGGCCCACATCTCTATTATCAGCACTATCTTTTGATGAGCGGGCATATTCGGTCCGGTTATACCAACGCTCAGACCTACATTACCTTCGGCAGAGGCCACTTCGAAGAGAGCATCCGCTGCGGAATGACCTCCATACATGAAGACCAAGGCTCCCGCGACCAACACGACGAGATAAAGAACCGCATAAGTCGCGACTTCCATTATCTCTTCGTGCCTGTAGTGTTTCCCGCCAACCTCCAGTTTGTGGATAACGGATTCGGGAAGCAGCATCTTGCTGATCAGCCAGATCAGAGCGTAGAAGATGACAACCACCCTTATCAACTTGAGAGCTGAAGCGGTAGAACCGTAGCCCCCTCCAAATATCATCAGTATCGTGAGTATGGTCTTCTGGAAATCTGTCCAGGTGCCTACAGGGGCGGTGTTGAAACCTGTCCCCGTGAGCGCGGTTATGACCTGAAAAGATCCGTATCTGAAAGAATCGAAAGTCAACCCGAGAGTTATGGCGAGTAGTATCGTAGTTACGATTATGATCAAGAACATGGCCTTGACTTCCACGTTCTTGAAGAATTTCTTTATATTTCCGATGAACAATTGGTAATGCATCGCGAAGGAGATACCCCCTAAGACCATGAAGGGTATGATGGCCATCTCCATATAGAGGGCGTTGGGATGAGCGGTCAGGCGGTAGGTCATGATGCTGCTGTTTCTAACCGAAAAACCTCCGGTAGCCAGAGCTGTCATGGAATGATTGATCGAGTCGAAGAGCGGCATACCTATCAAAAATAGGATGAGAGCTAGAAGACCGGTGTACCCCGCGTAGATGGCCCAGATCCTTCTCGTTGTTTTTACAACACTGGGTAAAAGGCGATGACTTCTGCCCTCCGCGAGATAGAGACGGTGAGCCACCGTTCCGCTCCTCACCACGAGTATGCTCAGAAATAGAAGGATGACCCCTACTCCTCCCACCCACTGTGTCAAAGAACGCCAGAAAAGTATAGCGTGAGGAAGGCCTTCGACCCTATTGGCGTAGGTATCTAAACCCGTAGCTGTCCATCCAGACATCGACTCGAAGACGCCGTTTATTATAGTGAGCCCCACATCCGGTCCGAAATAAAACCTAGCCAGCATGAAAGGGACCCCGCCTATTATGCCGTAGAGGAGCCATACTAGAGCCGAAAGTGTAATGGCCGCTCCAAGGTAAAGTTCGGTCTTCTGGAAGAGTATGAAAAGAGAGAATCCCACTGCCCCGGAAAAAATAGCGGGGAACACAAAACAGAGAGCCAGTTTGACCGAACCGTCCACGACCAAGGCTATAAGAGCCGGTATAAAAAGCAAAAGAGCGAGTACGATCAGAAGTATGCCGAGGTAATAACTCACCGTGGTCAGTAAGCCGTATTCCTGAAAGTATGGATGGATCTTTTCCTTCAAGGTATCGCTCTTGTCCTTTATATTTGCCCAAACGACATTACCTTTCAATTTTTAAACCTCTTTTTTGACAATTCTATTGTTTTAAAAAGGAGTAATCATATATTTTTTTTGCCGTCTCTTCAGACTTATAGATAAGTTTAGAGGGAAAATTTGTAAATAGAAGATATTAAATTTTCTAACATAATTTGGAGGCCATCATGAATTTTGATAGGTACATAACCGTTGCGGTATTTCTCTGCGTCTTCATGTTGATCTCTATAGCGTTCATTCCAACCAACGTTTCCGCTCAATTGACAGACGAGTGGAAAAAGACCTACGGCGGGCCCGCTTCCGATGTGGCGAGATCTAATGTATTTACTGAAGACGGAGGAGTCCTCGCAGCTGGGTATACCCGCTCTTTCGGTGAAAGTAAGCTGTCTAATTATTTTCTAGTCAAGACCAACAAGAACGGATTTACCCAGTGGAGGAAGACTTTTGGAGGAGAATACGACGATAGAGCGGAGGAAGTGATCAAGACCGACGACGGCGGCTACGCCGTGGCGGGATCCAGCGAGTCGTTCCAAGGTAGAGCTCAAAACGATTTTTACATGATAAAGTTAGACGATAAAGGAAACGAGAAGTGGGATGCCGGGTTCGGAGGCAATTACGAGGAAAGATGTTATTCCGTGATACAGACGAGCGACGGGGGTTACCTCATGGTCGGGTCGACCATTACCTACGGAGACCGAGGAAACGACTTCTGGGCCGTCAAAACGAACGAGAAGGGCGATGTGGTCGAAGGAAACGAGAGTACCTGGAAGAGAGCTTTCGGAGGGGACGGAGACGACGTCTGCAGGTCTGTCGTGGAGACCGATGACGGAAATTTTATTTTAGCGGGTTACACGGATTCCTTTGGAGATCCGGGCCAGGGAGCCTGGATCGTCAAGATAAATGAAAAAGGTGAGGAGATATGGAACAGGACCAACGGAGGGACATTCGATGATCACGTCTATGATATCACCGATGCAGAAGACGGGGGTTACGTCTATGTCGGAAGTACTACGTCCTACGGAGAAGGAGAAGAATCATTCTGGATGGTGAAAACGAATTCGACGGGTCACGAACTCTGGAACTACTCTTCCGACGGCGATTTCGAGGAGATAGCCTACTCGGTCGAAAATACGCGAGAAGGCGAGTACATCATGGCCGGTTATACCTCGTCCTACGGAAAATCGGGCAGGAACGTCTGGGTGGTGGAGATAGGAACCGAGGGCGAAGAGATCTCGAAAGAGACTTTCGGCGGAGATAGAGACGAGGAAGCTCACTCCATCGCGATCTCAGACGACGGAAAGATATCCGTTGCGGGTTATACCCAATCTTTTGGTGCCGGAGAGGAGGATTTCTGGATCGTCAGGATAGGCAGAGGTAGGAAGTTGAACGTACTGTGGATAGGTATAGGTTCCATAGTACTGATAGCTATCGTATATACCGTCTATAAGCTCTCAAAAAGATACAGCTGGTTCTGATCTTTTTATATACATTCTACTCTTCTTCACTTCTGCACGTACGATTTGTAGATATACATCATGAAATAAAGCGTAGGAAGGATCTCGATCCTTCCGAGCCACATGTCTACGCATAAAACTATCTTCAACAGCGGGTTTATGCCCGTACTGGTTATACCGGAGGACAGACCCACGGTACCGATAGCGCTGGTCACCTCGTAAAAGGAAGTGAGTATGGGAAAATTGAATATCATGAAGATGATAAAACTTAGGAATAAGATAACAAAATATAAGATCATAAAGGTCATAATGTGCTGTAATTCCTCGTCATCGATATTTTTATCTTCTATATGACAATAACTCTTATTGATCTTTAAGCTGTCAGGCATCACATTTTTTCTGGTGAGCCAGTAGATGTTTTTTATCATGAGTCCCACCCTGAAAGCTTTTAATCCACCGCCGGTCGACGAGGCGTTGGCCCCTATAAGCATCGAGAGGATTATCGCTATCAAAGCTAGCGGAGCCCACTGTAAGAAGACCGCTGAAGCCGGGATCGTGCTCCAACCCGTGGTGGTCAGCGCGGAAGTGATCATGAATATCACGTCTAAGGAATCGGAGTGTCCGGCGTTCCTGAAAGCGAACCATATTATCAATCCACCGATAAAGATGATCCAGAAATACCAGAAAACGCGGCTCTCTATGTCTTTGATATAGTCTTTTAGGTTTCCGGAAAAGAGGTAGTACACCAATACGAAATTGGTAGCTCCTATGATCATTATAGGTAAAGAAATGAGAGTCACCCATGAAGAATTGAAAGCGCCTAGACTTGCGCCTCTAGTTGAGAAACCACCGGTGCTGAACCCGGCCATCGCGTGACAGAGGGCGTCGAAGAAACTGAGACCGGAAAAGTAAAGCAGAACGGTTCCGGCCGCCAAAAATATCCCGTACATCCCCATGATGATCTTGATGGTGTTGCTCAAGGAGGGAACTATCCTGTATTTCCTACCCGCGGCTACAGCGAGCTCCGAAGTAGTCTCCCAGTCTCTCAAGGGCGCCAATACGATAATACCCATCACTATGATACCTAGGCCGCCAAGATACTGCATCAGATGTCTCCAAAAATTAATCGAATGGGCGAAAAGATCAGCGTTCGCACCTATCGTCGTTAGGCCCGTCGTGGTCCATCCTGATATAGCTTCGAAGTACCCGTCTAAAAATGTTGGTGCAGTACCGTTCAGATAAAAAGGCAGCGCTGAGGGGATCGAGATAATCGGCCACGAGATCACCACGAGTGCGATAGCATGTTTCCTCTCGAATTCGGTCCTCGCGGGAGAAAGTCTGAAGAGCACTCCGAGAGTTCCGGATAAAATAGAGGAGATGAGAAAAGGTGAGACCGTACTTGGCTCGTTATATATCTGGGCGACAACGAGAGGTAAGAGAAGCAGAAATGCCACTATGATCAAGAGAACACCGAGTTCCCGGATTATCAGTAGATAATCTTCTCTATGGTAAGCCCATTTCATTATATCTTAAATTTCAGGGAAAGACGCCATCTCACAGGATCCCGAACCTCTTCTTCTTTTCGAAGAGTTTCTTGACCTGTTTGACCGTGCTGGTCCTGGCGAGGACGGTAACGATATCTTCAGGTTGGATCTGGGTATTGCCGTCGGGTATGACCGAATTCTCGTCCCTCATTATATCCACTATTATGACACCTTTAGGAAGGCCGGCACTCTTGATCTTCTTGTGGGCTATCGGTGATTCTTGTGTGACTTTGAATTCCATCAGCTGGGCCTCTTTCTCTCCCACGGTAAGTATTGTTTTTGCCTCGCCGATCTTGTTTTTGATCTGCATGGCGCTGGCCCTCGTTGTACTCACAGTTTCCTCCACCCCAAGCTGCATGAAGACCCCTTCGTTCTTGGGATCGTTGACCCGGCCTATGACTTTCGGTACCTGGAAGATTTTCTGGGCGAGTTGACACATTATAAGGTTGGATTTGTCATCGCCGGTGACCGCGATGACCGCATCGGCCCTGTTCAGACCCGCATCCTTCAAATAATCGAGTTCAGTTCCGTCACCTTCGATGACCAGAGCGTCGAACTCTTTGGAGAGCTGCTCCGCTAGGGCCTCGTCTTTCTCCATGAGCACGACGTCGTGCCCTTCTGGAAGGAGCAATTTAGCCAGGTCTTTACCGACCCTGCCGCCTCCGATGATTACTACGTACATGTGTACACCGTCCCTATCTATAATTTCAACTATTATAGGATTTTCCATCAAAATTTATATAAGACGGTCTCTAGAAAGCCGTGAAAATCCGATTGACGATGTTGTTTAGAAATCAAATCCTTAGAGATAGGAGAGGTGGGAACCATAGGAGTGGTCTTTGTGACGGGATCTGGAAAAGTAGAGTCTATGATCTGAGCAGAGCGAAATATTATTATAAATATCTAAAAGGGAAAAGTTATTTACTCCTGCTGACATAAGTTGTCAGTATGAAAAGATACAGCGGCCCTTTCTTCACTGACGAGGGTTTCATCCAGGCCCAAATTGAGATCGAAGAAGGAGAGGTCAAAGAATACAAAGAGGGTGGGGATGGAGGAGAAGACGCGATCATTTTACCTACCTTTTACAATTCTCACGCTCATCTTGGAGATTCTGTCGTGAAAGAACCTCCAACGGGAACCATAGAAGAGATCGTCGGTCCCGGCGGTCTGAAAGAAAAAGCCCTTTCCTCCTCTACAGAAGAAGAGAAGTCAGAATCGATAGCACGCTATTTGACTGAAAGTATCTCCTGTGGTGTTAGGACCCTATTCGATTTCAGGGAAGGAGGTCTCGAGGGGTTAGAACCTCTAAAGAGAGCTTTAGATTCGGTTGATCTAGAGGGTTTTTCACCGGTGATAATGTCCCGCCCCTCAAAGAAAGAGTTCGACGCGTGGGAGCTGAACCAGATATTGTCCATCGCGGACGGGATAGGATTGAGCGCCTACCGGGACTGGGACGAGGCCCAGATAAAGAAGATCGCCGATTCTGTCAGAGGTTCGGGTAAACCTTTAGCTATGCACTGCTCTGAAGACGTGAGAGAGCCTGTAGAGGAGATAACAGATCTGGGGATTCATCACCTGGTCCACATGATAGAAGCCACGGAAGAGGACCTCCAGATCTGCAGCGACGAAGATATACCCATAGTGGTCTGTCCCAGAGCAAATATGTTCTTCGGAAAGACGCCTGATATATCCAAGATGTTAGATTACGACCTGACTTTGTCTCTAGGTACCGACAATGCGATGATAAGCAATCCAAATCTCTTCAGAGAGCTAGAAACCGCTTACAGAACGGCCAGACTGAAAGGAGAGATATCCCCTGAAGAAATTTTGAATATGGCCACATGGAACCCCAGGAGATCGTTAAAGACATCTTCTATCAAGGAGGAAAAAGATTCTCTGATGATCTTGAAGTACAGAAATGGAGATCCAGCTTATAACGTGGTCATAGATTCGTCTCCTCAGGACATCATAGAGGTGGTAAGATGGAAGAATACGAAAGAGTGATAATCGCGACCGATGGAAGTGAAGAAACGGAGATAGTGATAGAGAAAGGCCTTTCTATGGCAAGATTGCTCGGAGCCAGTGTGAAAGTCCTTTTCGTGGTAGACACCGGAAGTTTGTCCGGGATACCGCCGGATGAAGTGATAACCACCGTGGAAGGTCATATCGAAGCGGAAGCCGAAAACGTATTGGATGATATCGAGGGAAAAGCGGAAAACATGGGTATAGAGCTGGAGAAAAGTATTAAAAAGGGAGCTCCTTCTGAGATAATAGTATCAGAATCCGAAGACCAAGATATAATAGTCATGGGCCATCATACCAGAAGCGGACTATCCCGGCTCTTGACCGGGAGTACGGCACAGCGCGTTATAAGAAACGCGGAATGCCCTGTGATGGTAGTGAGATTAGAGGAGGAATGAAGATGTCGGAAGATAAAAAAGTAAAAGAGCTGATGACCAGCGATCCGATCGTAGCGGAACTTCCAGGTAATCGGAATTCCGTCGTCGAAGAGCTGGTCAAAAACCAGATAACGGGTATGCCGGTCGTTAAGAACGGCAAGTTGAAAGGTATGATAACCAGGATAGATTTTTTCAAGAATCCAGAGGAAGACCAACTGGCACTCATCTATAGGAAGGATCAACCTATTGTTTCTCAAGATGCTCCGGTCGAGGAGGCCGCGGAGTTGTTCGTGGAGAACGACACCCATTACCTGCCGGTCAAGGATGATAACAACGCCTGCGTGGGCATCTTGACCACGGCTGATATGCTGCCCTATATCGAAGAGAAGAGCATGAAGACGCCCATCGAAGAGATCATCGAAAGGAAATGTATCCCGGTGTTCGAGAAAACGCCGATCAAGGTGGCTCTCCAGATGATGTCTCTGACTAACATCTATTCTTTCCCGGTCGTAGATAAAGATACCAGCCTCACGGGCATAGTGACTGATAGAGATCTATTCGATCTGAGCGAGATAAACGAAGGCGTAGAAAATTCAAATCTCGGGATCGAGAAGGACGAGGACAGTTGGTCGTGGCAGGGTATAAAAAATGTCATGAGACTCTACTATGAAAAATCGATGATAGAGCTCCCCGATATCACGGTAGAAGAAGTGATGGAGCCCGAACCGTTGTCCGTATACCACGAGACCGAGGTTTCAGAAGCGGCTCGTTCGATGAACAAGAACGACTTCGGCCAGCTGCCCGTCGTGGACGAGCTGGACAATCTTGAGAACATGCTCTACGAACTGGATCTCATCTCGACACTCATCTGAGGACAAGCGTATGGCTGAACAAGACGGATTAGAATCGATGTGCAGAAGGAGAGGTTTCCTCTGGCAATCTTCAGAGATCTATGGAGGAGAAGCCGGTTTTTACGATTATGGACACCTAGGGACCAAACTTTTAGAGAATTGGAAGAAGGAATGGAAAGATTTCTTTTTGGGTCTAGATGAGAATTATCACCTGATAAACACTCCCAATATCTATCCCCACCGAGTTCTAGACGCCTCGGGTCATGTCGATCATTTTTCCGATGTGATGGTAAGGTGCGAAAGATGCGGTGCCTCCTTCAGAGGAGACCACCTGGTAGAGGAGGAGATAGGTGAGAATGCCGAATGGATGGGAAAAGAAGAGATAGAAGAGAAGATAAGCGAGCTGGAACTTTCCTGTCCAGAATGCGGCGGTACCTTTTCAGAGCCCAAGGATTTCAACATGATGTTCAAAGTTTCTTTAGGCCCGACCGGCGAAAAGTCTGGCTTCCTCAGACCAGAGACTGCCCAGGGGACCTATATTAACTTTAGAAGAGAATTTAGAGCTCTGCGAAAACAGATGCCGATGGGATTAGCCACTATAGGGTCCGCGTTCCGTAACGAGATATCTCCCCGTCAGGGCCTCTATCGGATGAGGGAGTTCCTGCAGGCGGAGCTCCAGATATTCTTTTTGCCCGATAAACACGAGGAAGTGTTCAAGGAAAAATTCGAAGTGATAAAGGACAAAAAGATCAGGATAAAAAGAGCGGACTGGAAAGATACTAAAGAGGTCGAATTATGTGAGCTAGAAGGTCTAGCTCCCTTCTACCTATTCCACCTGGGAAAGATATACGAGTTCTACCTTGATGTGATGGAATTAGATCCGGAAGAGATCAGAGTTAGAGAGTTATCCGAGGATGAGAAGGCATTCTACAACAAGATCCATTTCGACATCGAGATGGATTTCGATACACTCGGCGGCTGGAAAGAAGTCTCGGGTCTACATTACCGGGGAAATTACGATCTCAAGCAGCACCAGAAGGAATCGAACGCCACTTTATCCGTGCCCACGGAAGAGGGGAAAAAGATACCGCACGTCATCGAACTGAGTTTCGGCGTTGATCGGAACATATGGAGTCTTTTAGACAGCGGTTACCATTCGAACGATAGGGACTGGTTGGATCTACCTTCCAAGTTAGCTCCGAGACAGGCGGCAGTTTTCCCTCTAGTGAGAAAAGACGGTCTGCCGGAAAAATCGAGAGAGGTCTTCAAAAAGCTCGAAAAGGATTTTAGAGTGACGTGGGAGAAAAGCGGCTCGATAGGAAAGAGATACGCCAGGAACGACGAAGTGGGAACCAGGTACTGTTTGACCGTCGATTACGATACGATTGAAGACAACACTCTAACAATCAGAGATATCGAGAGAAAAGAGCAGATCAGAGTTTCCATAGAAGAGATGAATGACGTGTTGAGTGATCTGATCGAAGGTAAAAAAGGGTTCGAAGATTATCTTTAGGAAGACTCATCTTTTATGGACTCTAGTTCACTTATGACGTTCCAGATCAGAGTCCTTCCATGTAAAGGTATGTTCGGATCGTCTGCTAACTCTTCGAGTTTGAATATAGAAGATGCTATCCTCACGTCCAACTCATCTTCTGAATCGAGGAGGAGATCGCTGCATTCTTCTGCGCCCTCTCTGATGTTCCTCGGGATCGAATTGTCCTCCATTATCCTGTCCATCTTTTCACATACTTCTTCTAACTGTTCATCTACATCACTCATCGTATCCACCTCAGATATATCCTTTGAGCCTAAACCGGGTGATACTAAATCTGGGACCTGCCTTTTAGGCCAAGATAAGAATCCTTTAAGATTTCTATATTAGGTCTCTTATGGATAAATCTTTCGACCTAACTTCAATTATGGGAGGTGTAGTAAGAGCTGTATTTAAAAACTTTTGGTCTGTTGAGAAGAAAAGAAGGGGGTAGATCCCCCTCTAAACGAACCCCGAATATGGCCTAGATCTAAATATTTGAAGGATTGCCCCGATCTAGTCTCATTCGTCGTAATGCGTGTCGCAACCGAATTTTCGGTAAACTTCTTTCCAACTATAGTGAGCGTCTTTTTCTTTCATGCTCATCATTGTAAAGAAAGGGTTCCTTATTTAAAAAAGCGAGTGCGGGAGGGGGGTGACCGAAAGTTGCTATTATGGCTCTCAAAAGTGAAAGTAGAGTTCTGTTTCGTCGGTTCCCTTCCACCTTTTTACTGAGTCAAAATAGTTTTTTAGAGAGTCGGACGCTCCTTTCCCCTAAGGTTATTACAATCTAGACGGAGTGGCAAAAGATGGGGGCATCGGATACAAAATCGTTTTTTCCGCCTCAAGGAACGCTTCGTCTTCCACTATGATGAACTCTATGTACTTTGTGATCATTATAGGGGAGAGATAATCATAAGTTATCACTATCCTTTCAAAGTCACTCGTTATCTCCCGTAATTGATAAACTGCGAGTGTACCAGGAACCTGAGATATCTCCTGAAAAGATATCTGATTTTGGATATCCTCTAGATACCATCTGTCTTTATTTTCTTCTAACTGTTCTATCACTTCGTCGGTGTCAAAACTAGGTCCGATCTCTCTACCCACCCGATCTATGACTGCCAGAAAATCAGTCTCCCAAGAACCATAATCCCGGGTACTATGAAGAGAGATGTTCTGAAGAGTGTTCCCGGTCAGGTTGAGAACCGGCATGGACATCAAGAAGAGTACCACGAAGACCACTTGGATCTTTTTAAGATTCTTTTTACTGTCTGTTAAGGCGTCGGAATAGGCTCCTATCTTATTATCATTTAGTTCTTCCATGGATTCTATAAAATCCCTCTTTTCCTTCATCTTCCAGACCACAAATATGATCAATCCCGGTATACCTAGATAATAAAGAAAATAAAGTATCAGCAACTCATAGACCTCGGGTATCATCGTTCTCCTCCTTCAAAAACCGAGCCGACTTTAACTCTCGGATCTAAGAGACCATACACAACATCTGCCACATATAATCCGATGAGAGCTATAACCGTGAGAACAAAAGTTATGCTGGCGATCAATCTATCTTCTAAAATATTACGGCCTATCCCATGAACCGTAGGCTGTTCGAGAGCCCTCCTCAATAAGAGACCCATCCCGGGCCATTGAAATACGATCTCCGCTATGAGCGCCCCTCCTAGTGATGTCAAAAATGCCAAAACGGCGGTTGTCACTATCGGAGGAGAGGCCGTTTTTAGGGTGTGACCGTAGATGACTTTCCGCTCCGGTATCCCTTTTGCCCTGGCCGCCATTATGTAATCCTTCTCCAAAATACTTGTGACTATATTCCTCGATTTCCAGGCCGAGCGTCCCACCCGGATCAGGACTATCGTCGAGGAATTCCCTAATCATTAAATAGACTAACTAGTATTAATTATTTCATTAGGTAGATACCATGGGTGAGAAGGATAACCGCCTGAAGAGGATTGTTAGTTCCACGATGATAATCGGTGTGACTTTTGTCCTGGTCTTTTCTCTCCTTCTACCGGTTTTCTCCAGCACTTCAGAAACTGTCTCGACTCCTAAAAATCAGCTCGAGAAGGAAGAAGAGGAAAAGAACGCAAAGACGACCGGTCCCTCGGAAGAACACGACCTAGAGGGTCGGGTAGAAAAAGTCAAGGAGATACAAAACTCCGATATATGGCACTCTAATGTGGAGAATCCTTCGGAAGGACCGTTCAGTACGAATAAGACCACCGTTTATCTAAATCTGACCGGGCGCGGTAATCTCACCCAGATGATAAGCCCCTTCGATTGGATATCCTCGTTAGATTCTTCAGGGAGCATGGACTTTAACGATCCAGACGAGATGAGGATCGCCGGGGCTCAGCACTTCGTGGACCTGGTAGAACAAAACGCGACCGGCTCTCGAGGAGCTTCTATAGACTTCGACTCCTCCGCTACCCTTATCAACGGTCACCACCTCTCCGATAACTATTCGACGATAAAACAGGATCTAGAACAGATCGATGCATCTGGAGGCACGGATTTTACACCGCCGTTAGATACAGCTTTGGATGAATTTAGAAGCCATGGGAACACTTTCCGCTCCTGGTTTCATATATTTTTGACGGATGGTGAAGGACCCCTAAACTGGGACTTGGTCGACCAGCATGACCAAGAGGGGATACCCATCTATACCATCGGCTTCGGCGATGCGAACGAGCAGATCTTGTACAATATGTCCGAGCAGACTGGAGGAGAATTTTATCAGCTCAGCGATCCCGCTAATCTTAACGAGACGTTCGAAAGTATATTTGATAGTATATATGAAAATGCCACTAGCCAAAATAAAACTGCAGTGATATCCCCTCCCGGAGAACCGATGATCAGGGAGGTACTGCCGCCCTCCGTCGAGTACATAGAAGGGAGTGCTGAACCGCAGGAGAATCTTACCGTGTCTGAGGATGGAGGAAAGACCATCCTAGAATGGGATAGAAACGGGTTAGACATCAATGAAACGTGGGAGGTAAAATACGAGATAAGAGCAACCGATCATTCCCATGATCTACCCATAACGGCCTATAATTCTTCAGGAGACCCTCAATCGAGGATCTCATTTCAGAACGTTTCCTCCGGAGAGATAAAAGACATACCGACCCCGGGTCCTGAGTTGGGGGTCCACGGCCGCCCCGAACCCGTCATAGGAGCTTCCCGCTGGGAAGGAGTCGAGGTGGGAGAAAATATCACCTTCAAAAATATGACGTGGGACGGAAACCAGAAAAGCAGATGGCCCGGCGATTGCGAGATATCGAAGTACAGTTGGGACTTCGGCGATGGAACTGAAGGCGAAGGCGAGATGATCAATCATTCATACAGTTCTTCTGGCACATATAACGTGAGCTTGACAGCAACCACCGTAGACGGTGTCAACGCGACCGTCGCTGAAAACATCACCATTGTAGCGCCGTCTCCTCCTCACTTCGCGGTCACCATAGATTCGCCGAACGACGGCACTGAATACACCGAAGGAGACAATGTTACAGTCGAGTATACTGTGGAAAATACCGGCGATGAGACCGGCTCTCAGAACATCGAATTCTACGTAGATGAGGAGCTGATAGAAACAGAAGAGGGTGTCGAGCTGTCTTCCGGCCGCAACTACTCGGGCAGGTTCAACTGGACCGCGGCGGAGCCCTACGGACAGCGCAACCTTTCAGTCCAAAGTCAAAACGAATCTGATGTGGTGAACGTACAGATCACGGAGAAAGAAGTTGTAGAGCCGTACTTCGCCGTAAGCATCAACTCGCCTGGAGAAGGTAGCGAATACGTCGAAGGGGAAAATGTAACTGTCGAGTACACCGTGGAGAATACCGGCAATGAGACCGATACTCAGAACATCGAATTATATGTCGATGATACTCTGATCGAAACAGAAGAGGATGTCGAACTCTCACCCGGCGGTATTCACTCTGGTCAGTTCAACTGGACCGCCTCGGAACCCTACGGACAGCGCAACCTTTCGGTCCAAAGTCAAAACGAATCTGATGTGGTGAACGTGCAGATCACGGAGAAAGAAGTTGTAGGACCGTATTTCGCCGTAAGCATCAACTCGCCTGGAGAAGGTAGCGAATACGTCGAAGGGGAAAATGTGACTGTCGAATACACCGTGGAGAATACCGGCAATGAGACCGATACTCAGAACATCGAGTTCTATGTCGATGATACTCTGATCGAAACAGAAGAGGATGTCGAAATTTTACCTGGTAGTAACTACTCGGGCAGGTTCAACTGGACCGCCTCGGAACCATACGGACAGCGCGACCTCTCGGTCCAAAGTCAAAACGAATCTGATGTGGTGAACGTGCAGATCACGGAGAAAGAAGTTGTAGGACCCTACTTCGCCGTAAGCATCAACTCGCCTGGAGAAGGTAGCGAATACGTCGAAGGGGAAAATGTGACTGTCGAATACACCGTGGAGAATACCGGTAATGAGACCGATACTCAGAACATCGAATTCTATGTCGATGAGGAGCTGATAGAAACAGAAGAAGGTGTCGAGCTCTCACCCGGGAGTACTCACTCGGACTGGTTCGACTGGACCGCCTCGGAACCATACGGACAGCGCGACCTTTCAGTCAAAAGTCAAAATGAATCCGATGTGGTGAACGTACAGATCTCAGAAGAGGAAGTAGCGGAACCGTACTTCGCCGTCATTATAGATTCGCCTGAAAAAGGTAGTGAATACACTGAAGGAGAAAACGTCACGGTCGAGTACACTGTAGAGAATACCGGCAACGAGACGGGCACCCAGAACATAGAGTTCCACGTCGACGGCGACCTGGAAGACAGCGAAGAGATCACGCTTCAACCCGGAGAGACACAGGAACGCGAATTCACGTGGGAAGTGGATAATGGAGATGCAAGGGAGCATGCTCTAAATGTAGCGAGTGAGGATGAGGGAGACGAAGTCTCAGTGGCGGTAGAAGAAAAAGAGGCTAGTCCTTCAGGAGAGAGCGGCGACCTTGGATGGCTGGTATACTTGATACCGATAGTTATTGCATTGATAGTTATCGCTGCATGGACCTACAGCCGGTATAAGGGGACCGAGGAGGAAGAAGAGCCTACTGATGAAGATGAGGGTGAATTAGAAGAGTGAAAAAATCGAGACCCCCGTCTGGTCGGATGTGAGGGGTGTGTAGAGACCTTTGATCCTCTCAATCCCATATCGATCTTAGAGCATTAGTATCCCCTTCTTTCTTCTCTCCGCCGGTTATCTCTTTAGCCGTCGAAAAGGCCTCATATATATTGTATATCCAGAAGATTGAAATTATGATTATCGGAAAGAATATAACGGTACCGTTGATGTAGTAATAGATATATCCAGTGAAGAGAACTCCTAAAATAACGAAAACAGACCCTTTTTCATCCTACTGTTATAGGTCTGACCCAGGCTGGAGAAAGCAAGTGATGCGACAGCGGCTATCCATTCGTTTTTCTGACCATCGGCCTCGTCCCTCTCCGCTCGAATAACAGGGCTCAAAAGAGGGGCATGAAATTGTCAAATCCTCAGGCTGCACTTCACCTTTAAATAGGGCTTGACACCTATCTGGTTTTTGCATGGAGATAGAGCTGCCCGAACAGAACCGCTGGTACTTCGTCTTCGCTTTCTTTTTTGGAACGATGGGTTTTATCATCTCAACTTTCAGATCCGATATCGTCTGGGCCGGCGTCAGTCTTCTCTACCTGGCATTGATCTACGGCATCTCGAAGATAGAATGGGAGTCCAACATCCAGCGGGACATATTCTCATGGCCTCTCTTACCGCTGTTTTTAGGGGTCACCGGCATATCCATCTTTCTCTCCAGCCGATGGATATTTGGAGACGTAGCTTTTGCGGCCATGGCGCCTATACTCGGGTTTATGATAATATTGAACCTCACTTATCACACCAAATTCAGGACCGATCTTTATTTTTCCGCGTCTTTCATCTTGCTGTTCACACTGGCCGCAGGAACGGTCTGGGGGATCGTCCAGTTCATGGGCGATCGATCTTTCGGTTCAACCGCCCTACCTGGAAATGACAAACTGATGATACAATTCGTATTCATAGCTGTCGCGGGTCTCATCGCTTCCTATATATTCAAAAGATATCGGAAGACATACTACCTGAAAGGGAAAAACTACAGCATACTGAACAAGATAAGATCCGGATTTGTGATGGAGTCCAAAGATCCAAGAGGAGACCTGTGGGATGTAATATATTCCTTCTTCGGCAGTGGTGACGATGATGTTCTGATCCCCATATCGAGAGCCCTCCAGTTAGGTATCATCGGATTAGCGGTATTTGCACTAATGATCTATAACCTGTGGGCTTTCTTTCTCGCTATACCTTCCTTCATATTATCGATCTTACCTACGGTCTATGACCGCTACTTTAAGGAAGACGTTCCCGTTCTTTTCCAATTCTGGATATCTGTAACTCTCTTCTTATATGTCATGGGAGAGACCGCGGGCTTTCAGTCGAGATTTGACTGGTGGAACATGATGACACATATCACCGCAGGGATAGTTGTAGGGGCCCTCATCTTCATATCCGTATATTACATAAACCAGATCTCCGAGACGGTGTATATACCCGATTGGATGATGCCCGCGTTGGTTCTAACGTTCATATTATCGATAAGCTTGGTGTGGGAGCTGTTCGAATTCTCTCTAGACGCTATCCTCAGCACGGGGCTCCAGCCCAGGTTAGAAGACACTGTTTTTGACATGATCAGCAATTTTGTAGGGGCCGTGATCGCGCTGTTGTTGACCGCTCTGTTCACGCCCTATCAATC
>JAGXLI010000084.1 GCA_018334755.1 Thermoplasmatota archaeon | reverse complement strand
GTTCTTCTGCCAAGTCTCTCTCCCTTTTGAAGATCTGGATCGCCTCGTCGTAATCCCCCATCTGCATCAGGATCCCGCCTTTCGTTCCCAAACATTTACATCTTTCGATCTCATCCTTTTCGGTGATCGATAACCCTTTCTCGATGAATTCCAACGCTTCCTCGAAGATCCCTTTCTCTCTGTACACTAGAGCTATCTTCCTCCACAGTCTTCCCTTCTCATGCCCTTCGTCGAGAGCTTTCCTAAAATAGCGCTCAGCGTCCTCGTACTCACCGATGGTTTTGTAAGCATCTCCAAGCCCTTCTAATATCGCGGGTTTGTCAAGTTCGACGTCGTGATCCTCGTCCATCAGTTCCAAAACTTTCTGATACATACTTATTGCGTCCTCGTGGGCGTAGATACTTTTTGCTTGTTCACCGGCTTTACGATAACACTCTATCGCTTCTTTTATTTCTCCCGCTTTTTCGAAATGATAACCTAGGTCTGAATACCTTCCCTCCAGCTCATCCTGATAGAGTTCTTCCATCTTTTCTCCCACCACCCGGTGGTAACCCTGCCTGACTCTTTCAGAAATATTATCATAAACAGCCAAGTGGATAAGATCGTGTGAAAAAGAAAAGACCTCTTCCTTCGGATCGTCTTCAAGGAGCTCGGTATCTATCAAAACATCAAGATGATCTAAAAGATCGACCTCTTTCATGTCAGTGATCTTGTGAAGAAGTTTGAAGGGGACATCCTTTCCGATCACACTCGCCTTGGAGAGGATATTCACTCTCTCGTCGCTCAACCTATTCACCCTTCTCTGTATAACCGCGTCAACTACGTCCGGGATCGCTATCTCTTCGGTGCTTTTAGGATACTCGTTCTTCTCCGGCTTTATCGTCTCGTCTTCTAGCATCTGGTTTATACACTCACGGATGAACAGAGGATTACCATCGGTCATCTGGTGCACCAGTTTGAGGAAATCATCCGGTAAATCCTTTCGACCGATCTGCTTCTTTACTATAGCCGAGGTCTCTTCCCAATCTAGTGGATCTAATCTAAGTTCGTCAAAGATGTTTTCACGGATCATCCTATCCCTGCATTCTACCATCGGATGATCTGCATCCAAATCCTCTGGTCTATAGATGCCGAGGAACAGTATCGGTGAATCGGTAAGTTCGGCCGCCATGTAGTGAAATAACTCTAGGGTGGCTCTATCGGACCACTGGAGATCATCTAAAAAAACGACGAGTGGTCTGTTAGCGGCTATCTCTTTCATCTTCTGGGTGATCTCGTACCACTCCGCGTGTCTCTCAGCGTCGAATGTTTCTTTGTCTTCTACTCCTTGCCTCTTAGGATATCCCTTTGGTTCAAGCATTGAGGCTAGAACTCCGTATCTATCAAAAGCCTCCCGTAATGGTCTATACGGTTCAGAGGTCTCGTAGAACGCTTTCCCAGATAGGAACTCGAAGCCTTCTTTAGCTGCTTTTTGTTTGAACTCAGAAACCAACCTGGTCTTGCCGATACCCGCGGGACCGGTGACAAATACGGTAAAACTGCCTTCATCATTCACTTCTTCAAGGATGTTGGTCAAGTACTCGATCTCTTCTTGACGTCCAACGAAGACGTCTTCTCTCTCCTCTTCTTCCTCTGTGAGATCGATCACGTCGTCTTCCATTTGATTCAGGGCAGATAACAGGGGATCTCCCGTCTCTATGAACTTATCTATATTTTCCAACTTTACCTTTCGCCGCTCATTTTCTTCTCCAACTTTCACATCGACCTTTTTTTCTTTTAACTCATCATGAAGTTCACGGGCTTTCTTGCGCCCTTTTTCGGTAAGAAAATATACTTTCCTCCGTCGTTCCAGGCCGACGACGCGCCTGGTGACCTCATCCAACTTTTCTTTTTTGACAAGATCTCTAAGAAGTTCACTCACTCTATTTCGACTCAGTGAAACGTACTCTGCTATACCTCTCTGGCATATACGATAGGGGACTTCTCCTTTCGTGTCTTTAAACTCCTGCTGATTCATAAGATGTAACAGTATCTTGTCCCTGCCCGTGATATTCACCATATCACCATATTTACCATGAACGGCTAAACCGATATTGGAAATATCGGCTATTAATCTTTCGAATATTCAAGCGAGACCCGAAATCCCGAAATGTCGGAGTTACTTTTATTAGGGTACCGGGGAATTGAAGAACGATTTGATAGGTGGAATATTATGGATATGGTAGGTAAAGACTTAGGAAGAAAAGGTAAAGAACGGACCAGTCGTTCGGGGATAGGAACCAAATCCATAGCGATGATCTTGATCTCGCTGATGGTATTGACTGGTTTCACGGTGATGATCGGTACGACCCAAGGAGATGCTGAGGCGAACACTTTGGCTTCAGATGATGAGGTAAAATTCGTCTCAGAGAAAGAAACAAACGATCAAGCAGATAAAGCTCAAAGGGTTTATGGCGGCGACGTGATCTCGGGAGATTTCGCTACTTCTGGCGACTCTAGTGACTACTTCAAGATGTATATGGACGGGAATGAATGGTCTACCCTTACGTTGAGTCACTCGCCCGAGGAGGACCTAAATCTGTTCGTTTATGAAGAAAATCTAGATGACGGTTCTCTCAAGCGGATCGCAAATTCTACGACCTACAAGCCGAGTGAAGAATTGACGTTCCAGTCCGGAAACATGACGTATTATTATATCCAGGTGGTGCCGGCCTCCACTTACTCGGAAGGCGGCTCTTACATACTGGAGATCGACTCCAGCTACGAGATGAATTACTACTCGCCCAAAGCCGGTTACTTTGTAAGAGAGGAATGGTACGATTCTGAAGATAACTTGCAGAGGCAGCAGACCGCGAGCAGTGTACTGCATCAGGCGCCCAGCCAGGGAACGAACGTTCCCAAATTATATCCTGGAGATGATTGGAACTACAGTATGGACGAGTATTATGGAGAGGACATCAGTGTTGACGGCTACATGAATTATCACTGCGTCGGAAATGAAACTGAAGAAGGTTTCGAGACCTTCAAAATCAGGGTCAGCGGTTACATGGAACTCACTACTACTTTTTCCTCCCAGGAAGTCGAATACAAAGGATATCGGTGGCATAGACGATCCGATATGGCCCTTGTAAGGGAAAACCAGACGGTGATGATGTACCAGGACATGGGTGGAGGATATACACAGAACACTACAGTGGTGAATGATGCGATCTACACGGACCCGCTGGAACAATTTCAATTTCCGTTGGAGGAAGGAACCATCTGGAATCAAGAGGTAGAAGTCGAGAACACATTCAGTATGGAAATGAAAACGGAGATGGACGATACGATGCCTTTAGATGAAGGTGAGGATCTCTCCCAGACTTCGACCAAGATGGGTCCTATCACCGTCACTTACGACGTAAACATGAACTACAAGATCATGGGAACCGAAACCATCACGGTAGATGGTGAGGATCATGAATCGTACAAGATCAGGTCCTTCAAAGGTAGACCCGGGAACAATGACTGGGATACTCCCGATTTCACTGTGTTGGGTTCTCAGAGAGATATGGAGATACAGGCGGGTTCTCCTGTTGGATTTAACGCTAATCTTGTAGGAGTGAACGATTTCTCTCAGACTACGGATATATCGGTAGAAACGGACACGGATGAAATATCCGCGAACATGTCGACTGGGCAAGCGGAGCCGGGAGAACCCTTCACCGTAGGCGTTGTTACTTCTCCAGAGACCTCCGAAGGAGAACACAAGATCACTATAACGGCGAGTGACGGAGACAGGGAAAGGTCATTCACGTACAGCTTTACCGTGGTTAAAGATCCGAGTTTCATGCTAGTCCCGGTCGTCGGATGGCAGCCTTTGAAATACGGCGAGGCCGGTACAGCCAGTCTTGAAGTCGGTATACTACCGATACAAGGTTTCGACTCGGAAGTGACTATCAGCGTCGACGAGAGTTCTCTCTTTCCTATCTCGGATACAATCTCATTCGACGTGTCGCCTGCTTCCATAAAACCCGGTGAGACCGCCACCATTAATGTTTCCATAACGGAAAACACGGACTGGTGGGATTACTCTTTCTTGGTCACTGGTGAGTCAGGATCCAAGACCAAAGAATGCTTCATGGGAGTGACTGTCACGCCCGAACCTGTTTTCACCATCAAGGTAGGAGATAGTCTAGTCGAGGTTGAGAGTGCAACAGCTTCAACGAAGATATCCATGGAAGGCACAAATGATTTTTCGGGGAGCGCAAATATAGAGTATTCCGTCAGCCCTAATGTCGAAGGGATAGACGTAGAAGTCAGTGGTGATATATCTTCTGGTGACTCACAGGACATAAATGTAAACTTCGACGACTCCGTACCGGAAGGCACTTACCAGATCTCTCTCACCCTACAAGACCAGGAAGACGATTCGACCCACACCCAGAACTTCATGGTGCAGAATGTAGAGTCTTCTGGAGACGATGGCAGTGATGGAAACGGAGGCGGTGATGGAGACGGAGGCAGTACTGATGAAACCAGTGATGATACCGGCGGACTTTTACCATCTAGTGTTTGGTTTTTCATCCTTCCGATAATGATAATCGGAGTGATAGCGGTCATCGCCGGTGTATTGTTCGTGAGAGGAAAAGGAGAAAGTGGAGACGACACACCTCCTGAATACGAAGGAGATAATAGAAGAGAGACACCTCCACCCCAAGGAGCTTCTGAGGGAAGAAAAGAAACCAACGGTCCCTCAACCCGGCCGGAGAAGGAAAATAACGCTCCTCCTCCCAATCGAAAGTCCTCCCGACCGGAACAGCCAGAGCCGAGCGAAAGGGAATACGATAACAAATGAAACCGAAGGAGAACAGCCATCTAAAAAATCCTTTTTTCTCTTTATTTTTTAATTTGGAAAACCATTAAAAATAAGAAAAGGATGACGATAGCATGTTAGAAAATAATGTTTTAGTAGATAGAAAAGGGGTATTGCTGAAGACATTGAGTATACTCATCTTCATAGCGATGATCATGAGCACGTCCAATTTTTTGATGATCTCGGTGAACGCGAGTCAAGACGATGCAGGAAGCGGCGGTGATGCGGGTGATAGTTTTTCAACCGCTACACCGCTGGATGGACCAGGTAACTATACCGGGGAATTGAATTCGACCGATGTAGACGATTACTACAACATAACTTTGACAGAGGATCACGTATATTGGATCAACGTCTCCGCCGATAAGAACGTGAACCTCTATATCTACGATAGCTCCGAATCCGAGATGGACAGCTCCTCTGGTTACGAAACCATAACGTTCAGCCAGGCTATCAAAGAAACATCATATTACTACATTCGAGTTGAAAACGATTACAGCGGATACAATTCTTATCATCTGAATATAACTGACTGGTTGGTGCAGGACGACGCTGGAAGCGGTGGAGACGCCGGTAATGATTTCTCCACAGCCACGCATCTTAATTCTACAGGCGATTACACCGGCTTCTTCGAATACGACGGAGATAGGTATGATTACTATTCTATAAATCTGACAAAGGACTATGTTTACTGGTTCAACGGAAGCGCTGATAAAGAGATGGGCCTAAGTATATACGATTCCTCACAGAATGAATTAGACGGATACAGCGGCAGTACGAGCGCTATCCTCAGTCTAGCTATTCAGGAGAACGGAACGTATTATATAGAGATATACATCAACACCGACAGTCAAAGTGATTACAACCTGAACATAACCGAGTGGTTCAAGCAGGACGACGCGAACACAGGTCACGACGCGGGAGATGATTTTTCGACCGCTACGCCTTTAGATACGACAGGAGATTACACCGGTTACTTCGAATATGACGGTGACCAGC
>JAGXLI010000038.1 GCA_018334755.1 Thermoplasmatota archaeon | reverse complement strand
CTCGTCAAGCTCGCTTGCATCCGTGCAGTAATGGTAATCTCCACCAGTCCTTTGAGCCATCTCTATTAACGTCTGGTCGTCCACATCTCCAAAACCGATAGTGTAGATCGGGATGTTAAGTTGGGAATGGGCGTCAACCTTACTCCAATCGATATCTCCTTCTCCGTCGGTCAAGAAGATGTGGAACCAACCAGGTTTACCGTCACTAGAAGCGTCATGACGGGAAGTGTTACCATAATTTTGAAATTCATTTAAGGCGGTCTGAAGGGGTGGTGAAAAATCAGTCCCTCCACTCGAATCGATATTTTCTAGGTCCTGTTTGATCCTGGGATAGTTATCTGAAAGGTGATGTCCATTGATGAGTGTGGAGCCACTGTCAAAATCTATCGAAGCACCTCTAGATCCCGTAGCGTTACTATTTTTTACACGGTCTACGAAATGCTGGGCCGCGTCGATCCTCATATCGTTCTCATCGTTGTAATCCATGCTACCAGAGCTGTCGATCGAGAACACCCAATCGAAGGGATCAACTATTTCATTCGGATTTCCACGCCCAGTGAGATTGAGATAGACCGTCGCCTCGTCGGTGTCGAAAGGGCCCTTCTTATGTTGCCCATTTGGAACACCGGTATGCCAGATGTTCTTCGGTTTTACATCCTTTATATCTGAAGGGATATAGCCTTTTAGTTCTTCGTTTCCACCTTCAGGGTTAGACTCCTGGATTAACTTTTGATCCATCTCTTTTTCTTTAGTCCCTTCCTCGACCACAACATCCTCTGAACCACTGGACAGGCTCGGTAGAAAAACAGAAAAAATCAAGAGTACTGCAAACCCGACAATCACAAATATCTTAAAATCCCTCCTTACTGTTTTAGCAGTAAGGACTTTCCTATCATGTTTCATTATAGATTAATAATCCCCTAACATAATATAATATTTTTGGTCTTAGGGGGCTTTCTCTGCGGGAGTTAGACATTAGAGAGGAGTAGTGCTCGTCAGGATTCACTTGATGTGTCACCCTTTTTCCCTATAGAACGAAAGGTAAGAGACCAGGGCTATATTTGCCACGACTATAGCTGTTAAGATCCAAACGAGATAGGGTCTTCCGTAAAGCGAGACCGATTCGATCCGATTCTCGCGGTCTAGGTCCTCTTCGACTGTTACTGTGACCTCGTCGGTTCTAGCCCAACCGTTATCATCTACGGCTCTTACCTGAAGGGTGTATTCGTCCTCAGGCAAACGAGTAAAGGTATATTGGTTATCGCTGCCGACGTCCTTCCAATGACCGCCCTTGATCCTGACTTCATGGTGCTCGGCCTTTTCAGATGTCCATTTGACCGTTACATTCGGACCCTCTACTTTCGTCCCGTCTTCAGGTTCCGTAATCTCCACCGTGACATCGTCTCCTCCGGCATTGACTTGGAAAGTTATCTTTTGTGTTTGGCTGTTGTTCACTCCATCCCATGCACGGATATTCACAGTATATTCCCCGTCGATCAGATCGGTGAAGGTGTATTTGGTCTCCATCCCAACGTCTATCCAATCTTTATACTCTATTTTAACAGCGTACTCATCGATACCGCTACCTTGATCATTACCGTCCCACTCGACCGTCACATGGTCTACATCGAACTCCTCACCTTCCTCCGGCGAAGTAATATCGATAGTAGGTGGTCCCGTATCAACCCTAAATGTTACACTTTCTCTACCGGTATTGTTACCTTCATCGGTAGCTTTGATCTCGACGGTATGTTCGCCGTCTTCTAAACCGTTAAATTCACGTCGATTTGTCGTGGTTACGTTCTCCCACTCGCCGGAATCTATCCTTATCTTATGCTCTACGATCTCAGTGGTCTCCTCAGTAATTATCCATGATACGGTCACAGAGTCCGTTTCAAAGATATTTCCTCCTTCAGGTGATGTTATTTCGATGGTCGGCTCAGTGGTATCGACTATAAACTTGACCTCTAATAAGGCAGTGTTACCTGCACCGTCTGTACCTCTTACCTCCACGGAGTGTTCTCCATCTTCCACCCCTGTAAATGTATGCTCCTCCGTGTTCTTCTTATTGATCCATTCACCGTTATCTATCCTTGCCTCATAATATTCTATTCCCGTTTCATTGTCCTCTCCGTCCCACCTAACGGGCACGTCCTCAGTTGGGATGATACTATCCTCGAGAGGTGCCGTGATGTTTAACCTCGGCGGGATGGTATCTTCGCCCAATTTGTAAAGGTTTCCATCCCTTGAAGCCACGTAAACGTTACTACCGGAACCGATAGCTGGAGATGTGACGATACTTTCTTTCGTCGTGAAATTCCAGAGAACGGTCCCGTCGTCGGTATCGATCGAATAGAGGGAACCGTCATCAGCTCCGACGTACATTATACCTTTGTTACCTATAGCGGAAGAAGACCTTATATCTGCTCCTATTTCAGCCTCCCATCTCTGTGACCCGTCGTAGGATTCTACGGCATAGAATGAGCCGTCTAAGCTCCCTACATATCCGGTATCCGAATCGTCGATAGAGGGTGACGACCTGATCGAATCTCCTGTATTATAACTCCACATCTCAGACCCGTCGGGTTTGATCGCTTTTAATTCGTTTGAATCAGTTCCCACATATATCACGCCTTGGGAGTTGATGGCGGGAGATGACTTTATAGAACTCCCGATATCGCTCTGCCAGCTCTCGTTTCCGTCCGGTTGAACAGCATAAAGGTTGCCAGCCTCGCAGCCGACGTAAACGGTCCCGTCCGAGCTGATCGCTGGGGTGGTCGTTATCGCGCCATCAGTACTGAACGCCCAGCGTTCCGTCCCATCCTTCTCGAAGGAATAAAGATTTCCGTTAGATGAACCTATATAGATCGTCCCATCGTCTAAAATGGTCGGCGATGACTGAAGCGGCTCACCGATTGAAGCTTTCCATAATTGTGATCCTCCCTGGGGTGAAAGGCAGTAAAGGTCTCCGTCTAATGTTGCGGCAAAAATTCTTCCGTCTGGTCCGATCGAGGGCGTACTCGTTATGTCATTGCCTAACGAAGTTTTCCATATTTGGCTACCGTCTTCTGAGTCGATGGCATAAAGGACCCCCTCAGTGGATCCTAGATAGATGACTCCATCGTTCCCGATTATGGGAGAAACATCTATCGATTCTCCAGTAGTGAATCTCCATTTTTCCATGCCATCTACTGAGGTCGTATTGTACCGACTATAACCCGTATTTTTTAGATTCAGGTTGCTCATCGGCCAAGCCCCTCTTTCTTTGGCACCGTTAGAAACTACCAATGAATAATCTTGTGAAACATCGCCATCATTGTTCCCATCCCGGACGATATTTTTCCCCATGATATCTACGGTATAAGCTCCAGAAGTGAGGTTATCCGGCTTGATATAGACATTTTCAACCACGTTCTTATCATCATACCCGTCGTCATTTGAATCGAAGACATTCATGGTGTCGGTATTTGGGTACGTAAATCCACTATCGCTCACAGAGTCACCGTCTTCATCGAACGCATTTCCCTTATATACGGTCTGTCCGTCTGGATCGGTAACCTTAAGATCTAGATCGTTTTCAAGCGCGGTATCCGGATCTGGACTAGCTTGACAATCCGTCCACGTGAGAGTTACCTTGAAGGGTTCGTTTTTATCTGCCGGGATGAACTTGAAGGTATCGTTATCTCCGGTCTTAAGGACTGATTCTTGGTCCTTAACGACGCGGGTTCCTTTCCCTTCCAACACCTCTGCCAGATTTACAAGACCCCATCCTTCGGCCTTATTGGGGATAGGTCCAGTGTTACCGTTCTCGTCATCGAGATCATGGGCCGTGTTTACGAGCAAGGCCTTCACCATCGCCGGACTCGGCCTTTCACCATAGTTATCTTCGTAATACTCAGTCAAAGCTGCCGTCGCTCCGGCCACCGCTGGTGTGGACATCGAGGTTCCGGAAGACCATTCGTATCGATTGTCCTCGCTGTATAGTCCGTAAAGGTAGGAATCGCTTAGTTCCGGTGTACTCGTGGAGAGAGTGACATGACCAGGTGCCGCTACGGTAGGTTTTACCCTGTTGTCCTTGGTCCATCCTCTTGAACTGAACGAAGCGATCTTGTCAGGGTTATCCGATGATACCGGGGAGCCCTGTCGAGGAGTTTGAGCTCCATGATCATCAGCGTTGGGCATGTAACTTTCTGACGCCCCTACCGTTATCACATTTTTAGCATTCCCCGGACTGGCTGTAGTCTGCTCTCCATCACCTTCGTTCCCGGCCGCGACTATGATGACCATGGGCTGATTTCCATCTTGTTCGCCGTCTGCGTCTCTAACAGCCATATCGAACCGAGTGTCTGTAGAAGTATATTCACCTAGGTTCTGTCGACTTCCCCATGAATCTGAATGGACATAAGCACCATTTCTTTTAGCGTCCCCTAACATCTTCGATATGTCTTGAACGGTCATCCTTCCTCTCTGATCAAATATCCTTTGAGCGTATATATCGGAGTCCGAAGCGAGTCCTTGTGACACATAATACGGCCCGGTCCCGGCATATTCTACGCCGCTTCCGTCATAAGTGTCGCCAGCCATCATACCGGCACAATGTGTCCCGTGGCCTATCTCATCTTTCCAATTGTCCTTGCTCTCGTTGTAATTTTTCCCACCTATAACTCTTCCATCAAAGTCGACATGGCCGGCGTTTCCATCACTTCCGTCTCCCACTCCGGTATCTGCTACGGCGGTCACCACACCTTCTCCAGTGTACCCCATCTGATTGAAATAAGCTCCGTGGTCACCTTGCGCCCGGTAAGGAGTAGATGGATCATCATCGTCATCGAAGACCCAGGCACCCCCCCCTATTATCTGAGATTCCATCTCGCTTTTCAATTCCGGGGCGTTGTACCTCGAGATGTGATAGACATCTTTTTTCTGAGCGATGTCTTTCAGAATTTCTTTATCTGATACGTCCGCTATGATATCGAGACTAGATGAACCTTTATTGATCCTGTTCACATTCAGTGAGGAGAGTAGAGGATCGTCTGTGAAACTTCCATCGTCCAAAAGATTGATACTGACTTTACCCTCTTTGAGTCCTTCGTCGAGTTTATAAGCTGGATGATAGTATCCAACCCAATCTATGAAGTCAAATTCTTCGACCTGTTCTTTCTTCCTTGGGGTCGTTCTCACTACATAGGCGTAATTTGAAACATAATCTACTAGTTCTACGCCGTTGGACTGTAACTTTTCATTCCAATCGGGATGGACAGGGCCGAGCATGTGTATGATATATGTTCCCTTTTCTCCTTTGTCGTAACTCTCTATCTTCATATCTTGAGATATCTGGGGCCCTTCGTCGATCTTGAACTCGTGTCCTTTTATGTTTATGATGTCTCTGTGTGGAAGTCGGTTGACATTCAGCCCTTTCTTCTCCAAACGATCCGCCTGTTCTAAGCTGGTTTTGACCAGCGCAAAACTTTCGTACTTCTGTAAGATTTCGATATCCTCTTCTTTCGACAGTTCAGAGGCTCTTTCGCTACCGACCTCGATCTTCACGATCCTTTTGTCTACATCACTTGTTCGATTTGCTGGATTCTCTCCATCTGCAAGAACGATCAGTGTACCGGCGCTGCTTGAAACCATCAAAATAGTCACGATCAAGACAAGAACTCTTTTTTCTATCATCCTGAAATACACCAACGGGATTAGCTTTTTATCTTTAGGCGATCTATCTTTAGCTGTTTAACCTATAAAAAGATTTACTATATCAATTTTGTCTTTTTTTCCTATCAATTATGTGTATTATTGGCTTCGATGTAGTTGTTTCCTCCCGAGTGGAACGTTCTACTGACCGACAGTCCGCTTTTTACAACATCTTTCTCCAATTCGTCCAAAGTATAAAGATGATAAAACCTGTCTATGATCTCTCCATCTTCACGGTGCCACGGAACCAGGACCTCACTTTCTTCCTTCTCTAGGTCCCATCTATCGAGTTCTCTCGCCCAGCTCGAAATAAGGATCCTACCTTCAGGTCTGAGAACGCGTTTTGCCTCTTTTAAACTTCCCACGCGACCATCTTTCAGATGATGTATAGTGGCTATATATATCACGTTATCAAAACTATTTTTTTTAAAAGGAAGATCTTTGATCCCCGATCTTATCAGGTCTACATCTTTTTTTATTTCTTTTCCAAACTTTTTCTTGGATATCTTCAGCAGTTCTCTCGAGGCATCGATCCCCACCACTTTTAGGCCGTTTTTGATCCCTTCAAGGATGTGTCGACCGTTCCCGCATCCAATGTCTAAAAGCCTGCCATCACTGTTTTTTATAAATTCGACTACTTCCTTCCAGGGTCTGTTCCTGGTCTTGTCAAAATGCTCAGCTATGGAGTCAAAGGTTTCTGAGGCCCTCTGGGCATTCTTGGGGTGTTTTTTCATGATATATTACAGAATAGACATAAGTTTTATATCCTCCGTTGGTGTAAAATGACGGGATGGATATTCTTGGTCTAAACTCAATATCGATAGTCTTTATATGTCTAGCCCTTGCATCTATCGCTTATTATGAAGGTCTGTTAAACGTGAGCGGGACGATAGCGGCCTTCCTTATAGCCCTATTTATCGGATATCAGGGGGGCCTCTCCCTCGTATTCCTTCTAGTGATCTTCCTTTTCAGTTCCTTCCTAGCAACAAGATATAAGTTTCCTTATAAAAAAGAGAGAGGTATACAGCAGGGTTTGGAAGGAGAAAGAGGTTGGACAAATGTTCTAGCTAACGGGGCCGTCCCAACCTTTGTTCTTCTCATCGCTCGTTCTCCGCTCTTTGGGGGGATAGGACTAATCAGATTTGACGTGGCTATCCTTCTTTTCGTTGGGAGCGTCGCGGCGGCAGCTTCTGATACCTTAGCTTCGGAGATGGGGATGGTATCGGACAAGGTCCACCTTATAATCAACTTCAAGAGGGTAGAGCCCGGCACAAATGGAGGTATATCTCTATACGGGGAGATGTGGGCATTCATAGGTGCGGCTTACACTTTTTTAGTTGCTCAGGCAGTTTTCTATATATCGAGCGTCGAGGCGTTCTCGTTACTCATGACGCTCCTTGGGATATCGATCGCATTCATGAGCTGCCAGATAGACAGTATTTTAGGGGCGAGTCTTGAAAGGAAAGGTCTGATGGGCAAATCTATGGTCAATTTAAGTGCGATATCCATATCTATAACTATATTTGGAGGGATATTATGGCTGCTAGCATATTGATGTTAATCATGGACGGCGTAGGGGATAGAGCAGTTGAGGAATTGGACGGACAAACACCTTTAGAGGCGGCTGAAACGCCAAACCTGGATCATATAGCAAAATTTGGCGAGAACGGTTTGATGGACACGATCTCACCGGGGATCAGACCGGGAAGCGATACGGGGCATCTCTCCCTACTAGGTTATGACCCTTTCGAAGTGTACAGGGGCAGAGGACCATTCGAAGCCGCCGGGGCTGGATTGTCTCTAGAACCTGAAGACGTGGCTTTCAGATGTAATTTTGCGACGGAGAAAGATGGTATCGTAGTGGATAGAAGAGCTGGGAGGATCAAAGAGAGAAGAGACGAACTCGCCGAGGCCGTCCAGGAGATAGATATCGGGGTGGATTTTCAGTTCAAGGAAACGATAGAACATCGATGCGTACTGGTGCTGAAAAGCGGAGGCCTGGGTGGAGACGTGAGCGATATCGATCCTCATGAGCCCGATTCTGAATTTCAGGAAGCTGTGCCTCTCGTTGATTCCGAGGAGAACAAAAGGACCGCGAATATATTGAACGACTTCACTAAAAAAAGTTCAGAGGTGCTTTCAGATCACCCGGTAAACGAGGAAAGGGAAAAAGAGGGGAAACCCCCCGCCAATATAATACTCCCGAGAGGAGGGGGAAAAGTCCCTGAGCTTAAAGGGTTAAAAGAGAAGGAGGGATTGAACGGAGCCGCCATATCTGGGATAGCTTTAGTCAGAGGTGTATGTGCTCTAGCCGGGATGGACCTGATAGATATCGAAGGAGCGACCGGAGGAATCGAGACGGATACAGAGGGCATAGTCGAAGGCGCTTTGACAGCTCTGAAAGATCACGACTTCGTTCTGGTGAATATCAAGGGACCAGATATAGCCGGTCATGACGGCCGGCCGCATCAGAAAATCGACATAATCGAGAAGATAGACAGTGCTCTAGAACCGCTGCGGGATATTGAAGATACTTATGTGGCGATAACAGGGGATCATTCAACTCCCGTGACCATAAAGGACCACAGCGGGGACCCCCTTCCACTCACTATAAAAGGAAAGGACGTAAGGACCGACGGAGTTCAGGAATTCCACGAGAGAGCGTGTAGCAGAGGAGGTCTCCATAGGATCAGAGGAAGCAACCTTCTTGATATCCTGAAGGACCTCGCCGATAGGACTGAAAAGTTCGGCGCCTAGCGCTTGTAACCTATCGTCTGTAAGAACTCCTTTCTCTCTTCTTTATCTTCTGCACTCTCTACTCCGACCGTGGGTTCTCCATCGATGATCCCGAGTATACCTCTCCCGCTTTCAGCATCGGCAACTATAACTTCCGTATCGTTCGCAGTTGCACAGTAGATCCTGCAGACTTCCGGTACATCTTTGACTGCCTTCATAACGTTTATCGGGAAACTCTCTTCTAAAATTATGATGAACGAATGGCCTGCATTGATTTCTCTCATGTTCTCCACGGCTAAGTCCTCCAGCTCTTCGTCCGTTCCGTCGTATCTGACCAATCTATCGCCTGAGGCCTCGCAAAAAGCGAGTCCAAAATCTATATCCGGAACCGAAGTGACCAGAGCCTCATAGATATCCTCTACAGTCTTGATAAAATGACTCTGTCCGAGTATGATATTCGTCTCTTCTCCCTTCTTGATCGGTACTTTTTCCAATTCCATATTATCTTCTTATGAAACGGTCTAGGGATAATTAGATTTAACGCCTTCAAACGGATGCAAAAGATTATTATCTCTTGAGATGTTATCAGCCAAGTGTAGTTCAAGAGATGAAAACTGAGAAAATCCTCTCTAAATTGGAAAGTTTCAAACAGAAAACAGAGCAAATAAAGGAATCCCGATTTTCTATATTATTCTATATAGCCACTACTTATATCGCATCTATCTGGCTCATATTTGTCAACCCGTGTCTGATGAATATACTCCTACCGGTACTTGCCATCTTGATCCCGTATAAATTCTATGATGAAAACAGTCTGAAGAAGATCCTGGCGTCTGGAGTCATAGTCATAATCCTCCTCTCTCTCAGTATGTCCGCATATCAACTGGGATTTATCTACGATCAGCCATCCCAGAACCTGAGATCGGAAAATCTTGAGCAGGGTTCCGTCGAGCCGCTGTATGGAAATCCAAATACTAATTTTAATTTCACGGTCAATGTCACTGAGGAATTCATCCAGGAATGGGACTCTGAAAATTACACAGTATACGTCAATCTCACATTATCGACCGTAGGCGGCATAGGAGAGAAAGACTATGACGGCTACAAGATGAAGCCGGTAAACAGTAGCGAAAGGCCTAGAGAGTATTACAGGAATTTAGATCTGGAAGAAAGGCTCTTCGGTCACTATTTTTCAATAAGAAAAAATATGACGGAAAAATTAGATGAAATGGAAAATGAAACAGAGGGGGTGCAGTATTCTTGGGAGACATCTAGCAGCGGCTACGGTCCGATCACCATCCAAAAGATGAGGGCATTTCAGTACCTCGCCTTTGAATATGTGTTCTCCACAACTCTGATCTATCTTCTAGGGATGGGTCTCCTCTGGTGGAAGAACCGTATGGACCGATCCGTTAGTGAAAGTACTGAAGGTTTGGAAGAGAAGGAGGAGGAGCTCGAAGAGTACTGCCCGGAATGTGGGACTTTGTTAGAAGGCGCCGATGAGTGCGAGGAATGTGGATGGGAGAAGGAACCGGAAGAAGATGAAAGCACTGAATCGGATGAAGACGCTGCCAAAGACGATGATACCTAAAGATATATCATTCTCTCGTTAAGACCTCAAGATTTTTATCCTAAACTATCGTTCTCTACATCATGACTTTAGCCGAAAAAGTTGACGGAGAGTGGGACGAACATGACGTTAAAGTGTTCACCATCAGTACCTGCGCCTGGTGTAAAAAAGTGAAGAAACTGCTCAAATCACTGGACGTGCAGTACAGGTACATCGATATCGATGTTCTGAGAGGGGAGGAAAAAGATGAGATAAAAGAGGAACTCAAAGAATATAATCCCAAGCTGAGCTGTCCTACTCTTGTCATAGACGAGGGCGAAGAAGTGATCATAGGCCATCAGGAAGAGAAGATAAAGGAGGTTTTGGGAGATGAGGGATAAAGAAGAGATGTTGGAATACGTTAAAAAGGATGCCGAGGAATCTGGCTACTATCTTTGTCCGGACCAAGAGTTACTTGACGATCTGATAGAGGGGCTAGTGAAGAACGAAGAGAGGTACGGTTATGCTTCTTGTCCATGCAGAGAAGCGAGCGGAGTCAAGACCTACGATTCCGATATCATCTGTCCCTGCGAGTATCGTGATATAGATGTCGAGGAGCACGGGATGTGTTACTGCGGACTGTTCGTTTCAAAAGAAGTCAAGGAAGATCCTTCAAAGATGGGGCCGGTACCGGAAAGACGCCCGACAGAAGCGATCGAGGCGGCTCTAGAAGCTAAGGAGTCTAAAGAAGAAGGCGGGGTCGAAACAGGCGAAGACGAGAGATCGCCCCCTATCAGTTCAAGTGAAGAAGATATAACGGTCTGGAGATGTACGGTCTGTGGCTATCTTGCCGCAAGAGAGAATCCCCCGCCAGTTTGCCCTATATGTAAAGCGAAAGCCGAGAGATTCGAGAGATTTGAAGGATCAAAGGTGGATAAAAGGTCCTAACTATCACTGGCTTTCGAATTGGAGCCCACCATCATCTCGAAGAGTTATCATCTTTTTACCCTTCATATTGAGCGTTATCAACTTCAATCCTTTTACCCTTTCAGTATAGATATCGATTATTTCCTCTCTATCCACAGTAACTAGATTCGTAGGTAAAATATCAGAATCGATCCTGCCCAAGCTTTCTCTCACCAGTTCTTTTGCTTCCTCTTCGCTGATCTTCTGGGCTTGACCCGAGGGACGTCCGTCGTTGTCTAAATTTTTTTTCAGAAAGGTCTCTCCTTTTTTTTGAAGACACGTTTTTCCAGTGAGTAAGGGTTTGAACTGTTCTTCATCCAACTCATCTATGAATTTCTCTACACTTTCATCCGCCACTTCCTCGGATAGAGATGAGCCGGTATTTCGTAATTCGAAACGATTCTCTCTTTCCCAGTACTTGTAGACCCAACCGGTATCTTCCAGTTCTTCATCTAACGTTTCTTTTATCTCTTCAACTTCCATAATACACTAACCTCGAGTCGTCTTACCGTGATTAATCATCGGATGATTAAGAAAGGGGCCATATTAAGTTATGGCAAAAAAGAATTATTTAAGATGCCGTTGAAGAAGAATATATGTGCTATAAGGAACGGAAATTACAGCGCGATTTCTACCTCAAAGATACTGAAGAAGTCTCTAAAAGTTTACTGGGTAAATACCTGGTCCATGATAAACCAGAGGGAAGGACCGTAGGAAAGATAGTCGAGACCGAAGCTTATCTCGGTAATGGTGATCCCGCCTGTCACGCTTCTAACGGAGAGAGAACGGAAAGGACCGATATCCTATTTGAAAAGGGTGGCTACGCCTACGTTTATCTGATATATGGGATGTATAACTGTTTCAACGTGGTCACCGGTGAGGAAGGAAAACCGGGGTCCGCTTTTATAAGAGGTTTAGAACCCATAGAGGGAAAGGAACTGATGAGAGAAAGAAGAGGGCTGGATGATCTGAGCGGAAAGAAGAGATTCCAACTGACCAACGGACCGGGAAAGCTCTGCATGGCCATGGATATAAAGAAGCGTGATAAAGGGAAAGATCTGTGCGGCGATGAATTGTATATATCGGAGCCTCCTGAGGAGAAGACCTTGGATATCGTCTCGGCTGAAAGGATCAACATCGATTATGCCGGAGAGGCCAAAGAATGGCCCCTGAGATTCTTCATAAAGGATAATCCATACGTGAGCAAACCTCCTTGAAAAAAGATTCACATCAGACCAAAACTTTATTTAGCGGCGGGATAGATGAAATGAACGCAACCTCTTGCTGGTGTAATTGATGGTAGATTCCAAAGATGAAGAAACAGAAGATATAGCTGAGGATAACGAAACCTCAGAATTCACTCAGGCCCCACCTGTTGACGAATGGGTGGAAGATATAGATATAGAGAGCACTAAGGACGTAGAAGTCCCGGATCTTTTGGCCGATCAAGTGATCGGGCAGGACGAGGCCGTCAGCGTAGCGAAGAAGGCGGCCAAACAACATCGACATGCGATGTTGATAGGACCTCCTGGTACGGGGAAATCCATGATAGCCAAGTCTATGACCGATTATCTCCCGACCAAAGAGATGGAGGATATTCTCTGTTTTCCGAATGAAGAAGATGAGAACAATCCAAAGGTCAGAACGGTCCCCAGCGGGAAAGGGGAAGAGATAGTAAAAGCTCATAAAAAGGAGGCGAAGAAAAAGCAGCAGGCCAAGACAAAAGGGATGTTGATAATCCTCGCTTTGATCGTTGGTGCTGCGGTGTTGATCTCCATCTGGCAGGGAAATTTCATGATAATGTTCTTCGGCATCCTGGCCGCCGCTATGCTTTTGATAGCGATGAGGGCCAATCCCCGCGGGTTCGGGGAGGACATGGAGGGCCAGATCCCAAAGCTGCTGAAGAGCCACCAACCTGGCGAAAAACCGCCTTTTATCGACGCGACAGGAGCTCAATCCGGGGCTCTTTTAGGGGATGTCAAGCATGACCCCTTCCAGAGTGGAGGACTTGAGACACCCTCCCATCAAAGAGTAGAAGTGGGTGCCATCCACGAAGCCCATAATGGAGTCCTGTTCATAGACGAGATGCACATGTTGGGTATGGATTCTCAGCACAGTCTTTTGACCGCGATGCAGGAGAGAAAATTCCAGATCACGGGTCAGAGTGAAAGGAGCAGTGGGGCCATGGTTCAAACGGAGCCAGTACCGACCAATTTCATCCTTGTAGCCGCCGGAAATCTGGATTCCGTTTACGGTCAGAGAGATGAAAAGGGAAGACAGGTCGGCGGGATGCATCCTGCTCTGAGATCTAGGATCAGGGGCTATGGGTATGAAGTCTATGTGAATGACACCATGGACGACACCGAGGAGAACCGGAGAAAACTTGTTCGTTTCATAGCCCAGGAGATCGAAAAGGACGAAAAGAAGATACCTCATTTTACTAATGGTGCGATAACCGAGATCATTAGGGAAGCCCAGCGTAGAGCTAACAAACGTGGGGAACTAACGCTACGACTGCGAGAGCTTGGAGGACTGGTGAGGGTCGCCGGAGATTTAGCGGTGGAACGAGGACATGAATGGACTATAAATGAAGATGTACTCGACGCGAAAACGACCGCTAGATCCTTGGAACAGCAGGTCACGGATAAATATATCAAAAAGCGAAAAGAATACAATATGTACAGGACGAAAGGGAAAGTCGAGGGCGTGGTGAACGGTCTCGCGGCCATGGGAGGAGATCAACAAGGGATGTCTGAATATTCAGGGATCATATTACCTATAGCGGCAGAGGTCACTCCAGCTCACTCAAAAGAAGAAGGACAAGTGATAGCCACCGGTAAGCTTGGAGAGATAGCAAAGGAAGCGGTTCAAAATGTTTCGGCTCTCATCAAAAAGTACACTGGCGAAGACATATCAGAATATGATGTTCATATACAGTTCATAGGAACCCAGGAAGGTGTAGAAGGAGATTCGGCCTCGATTTCCGTGGCAACGGCCGTCATATCCGCTCTAGAGAACATACCGATCGATCAGAACATAGCCATGACCGGTTCTTTGAGCGTAAGAGGTCAGGTACTTCCAGTCGGCGGTATAACTTCCAAGATCGAGGCGGCCGCCGAGGTCGGTATGGACAAGGTACTGATACCAAAAACAAATGAAAAAGATATCGTGATAGAGAAGGAGTACGAGGATAAGATAGAGATAGTACCTGTTGAAAACCTAGGAGAGGTTTTAGACCACGCGCTGATAGGGGAGGATAAAGAAAAATTACTAGACAAGTTGGCTTCTCTGCTGGAGATCAAAACGATCCCTATCCCGGCACGGGATAATCCGACACCTAAGACTTCAAAGAACTCATCATAGGTGAAAATCAAATTGGGCGCATTCGATCTTTTATCTGAAGAAATATCGGTTGTACTATCGGAGTTGGGTATCGAGGAAGAGACGAGGCCTCAGGAGGACGCGATACCTCCGATATTAGATGGAGATAACACCCTTCTCATAGCTCCTACCGGTATAGGTAAGACAGAAGCGGCCTTTCTTCCCCTGCTCGAAAAGATATTGAGAAGCGACACTGGCGGTTTTTCCCTTTTATACATAACTCCTCTGAAAGCTCTGAATCGAGATATGATAGCCCGGATGAAGGAGTTTTCAGAAAGGTTAGACTTCGACGTAGGCGTGAGACATGGAGACACTAGTCGAAAAGAAAGGAGGAAACAGGCGGAAGATCCTCCCGACGTTTTGGTGACTACGCCGGAGACCCTCCAGATAATGTTCACGGGGAGTAAATTGAGAAAAGGTCTGGAGAACGTTAGGTACGTGGTTGTGGACGAATTGAACGAACTCGCCGAGGACGAGCGGGGGACCCAGCTTTCATTGGCGCTGGAAAGGTTGACAGAACTCTGTGAAAGAGACTTCCAAAGGATAGGGCTTTCAGCTACGGTGGGAAGTCCTCGAAAAGTGAAAGATTTTCTGGTAGGGGTGGACAGAGACGCGGTTATAATCGAGACCACGGGAAAGAGAGAACTGGACGTGCGTGTGGAAAGAGCACGGGTGAACAAAGATAGGGATAAGGAACTTTCCGATGTCATGCGCTGTGATATAAGGAAAGCCGCTTCTCTACGCCTCTGTAAAGGGTTCATAGAAGATCATGAATCCACTCTATTTTTCGTCAACACGAGAGATGCAGCGGAAACTCTTTCCTCCAGCTATACACTCTGGAGAGAAGAATATCCTGATGAAGATTTTCCGATAGGAGTTCACCATGGATCCCTTTCAAAAGAAGCTAGGATAGATATGGAGGAAAGCTTCAAGGAGGGCAAATTGAAGGGCCTGATCTGTACCTCATCGATGGAACTCGGTATAGACGTCGGCAGGACCGATCTCGTTCTTCAGTACCAGTCGCCGCGACAGGTGACCCGCCTGATACAGAGAGTCGGTAGATCAGGCCACAGGATAGACGAGGTTTCCAAGGGTAGGATAATCTCCACCACCAAAGACGATATAGCGGAAGCGGCGGTGATAGCGGAGAAAGGCAAAAAGAGAGATCTAGAGAGAACTGAGATACCGGAAGAACCTTTAAGCGTACTGGCGAACCAATTGATAAGTACCGTTCATACCGAAAAAGAGCTCGATCCTGATGGATTTTTTACTTTAGCGAAGAGGGCTTATCCCTTCAGAGACCTGGAAAAGGATCTCTATGAAGACCTTTTGGAACAACTCGCTGAGATAAAAGTCATCTGGAAGGACGAGGAAAAGGGAAAGATCGGTAAACGCAGGGCTTCGCTTGACTATTTTTACGATAACATATCGATGATACCGGACGAGAAGACCTACCTGATCAGGGACGTTTCTGGCAGAGGAGTCATAGGAAGTTTAGACGAAAGTTTCGTAGCGAGCAACATCGAAGAGGGAGAAGTTATAACGCTCCAGGGAAAGGCCTGGCGTATCGTTGAACTGGAAGAAGAAGAAGTCATGGTGGAACAGGTTGGCAACATAGGAAAGATACCGGATTGGACGGGAGAGGATATCCCGGTACCTTTTGAAGTCGCGCAGGAAGTGGGCAGGTTGAGAAGAGAGGGTTGGGAGGGACGATTCGAAGAGATCCCTGTGAGCGAAGAAGGTAGAGATACTTTTTCTAGGTACCTAAGAGATCAGGAAGGCTGGGATACAGCAACGGACGACAAGATAGTTATAGAGGTCGAAAAAGAAACGGCCGTAGTCAATGCGTGTTTTGGCACCCAGATCAACGAAACATTGGGACATCTTTTCGCGTCCCTGTTATCTGCAAGGGTGGGCGAGAGCGTAGCTTTACAGACAGACCCTTATCGGATAATGATGGATCTGCCGAGAAGGATCTCTCCTGAGAAGATCGAGGAAGTGCTTCACGATACAGAGACTGAGACCCTTTCAGAACTCTTGAAAAAAGTACTGGAGAGATCGAATTTTTTCAAATGGAAGTTCTTACACGTGGGTAAAAAATTTGGAGCGATCGAAAAGGACGCGGACTGGCGAAAGATAAACATGGATAGGATCATAGATACCTTCAAAGGTACGGTACTTTACGATGAGGCGGTGAACAAAACCTTGAGAGATAATATGGACATCCAGGGAACCAAAAAGGTCTTGAATAAGATAAAGAGAGGTGAGATAGAAGTAGTCTTTTCTGAGAAAGGTATATCTCCCATGGGGGAGGCAGGTCTTGAAAAACATAAACAATTTTTGACTCCAGATAGAGTCAGCAAAGCGATCTTGGATTCCTTTAAAGAACGTCTAGAGTCAGAGAAGATGATAATGAAATGTCTCAGATGCGGTAACCGCAGGAGAAAGCGTATAGAAGATATCGATAAACCAAATTGTCCGAATTGCGGTTCCTCTATGGTCGCTCCCTTACATCCTTATCAGGAAGAGGAAATAGTTGACAAAGAGAATGAAAAGATGGATGAGGAAGAGAAAAAGGAGCTGAAGAAGTATTATAAGCTGGCAGATCTTGCGAGAGTTTACAAGAATAGAGCGGTGATGGCCCTAGCGGCGAGAGGGGTGGGTCACCAAAAGGCCGGAAGGATACTCTCTAAGAGACATAAAGATGAGGATGATTTTTTAAAAGACCTACTAGAGGCAGAGATACAATATGCCAGGACTAAAAGATTTTGGGATTGAGACGAAAAGAGGGTCAAAAATAACCAAAGGGTATAAATTAAAGGAAAACTTATGACTCACTCCAACCCTATAAGAACTATTATCGATGGTATTGATGAGGTGGAGTAATGGAAGAGAATGGAACCCCCTCGAAGAGCGATAAAATAGAACAACTTTCGAAGGTCCCTTCTATAGGAAAATTGACAGCCCGCGCTCTCTTAGATGAAGGTTTTGAATCTATAGATGATCTGAAAGAAGCAGAATTAGATGATATAAGAGCGGTTGAACATATAGGAGAAGAACGGGCGACCGACATTTATATGGAGGTTCAGAAGGATAGGATTGGAGAGAGTGATCAAAAAGATATAATCGATGAGATCGAGTGCCCATCATGCTCGAAATTTGTAAATCTAAAAGAGGGGGAGTGTCAAGAGTGTGGAGAGAATATCGAAGTTGAGGACAGCATAGTCCTTCCCGAAGAAGGCATCGTGGAAGATCCAAAAAAGACCTTAGCTAGGGTGGAGGAAAAAATATGGGATGACGAAGAAAATCCCAAATCGTGGTTTATCCGAGGTTCGATATTGAACAGTATGGGGGCTAAGGAGAAGGCGTTAGAGGCCTTCAATAGGGTGATAGAATTAGATCCTCTCTTCGAGCATATCTGGAATGCTAAAGCCAATGTTTGTCTGACTTTAGGACATACTCAAGAGGCCGCGAGAGCTTATAAAGTCGCCTTCGACGCCCACAATGCACCTAAAGGTCTGATGCAGGGGATCTCAGAGGCTCCTTCGGGTGAGCAAAAGGAAGTGGAAAAGAAGGATGAAGAATACAAAAAATCGGAAAAGAAAATATCAGAAGCGCGCTCTCGCCTTGAAAAACTCAAGGGAAAAGATATCGAACTGACTCAGTTAAGAACCCTTTTAGATGAGGCGACCGGCGCTCGTTTAGATGAAGATTTCGCAGGAGCTATTGAAAAAGCTGAGAAAGTGATAAAAAAGAGTGAAAAAGCTGAAAGATTGATCGAGTTGTCGAAAAAGGCGGAAGAACGACTAGAAGAATTGGAAGAAAAAGATAAAGAAGGATATGAAAGATATAAAGAGACCTTAGAGGATATAAAAACTTCCGCTGCTGAGGAGGAATATAAGGAACTCATCGATGATATAGAGGGGTTGATAGAGGACATAAAAGAGTTGATCGAAAAGGAAGAAGAGGAAGAAGAAGCCGAAGAGCCGGAAGTAGAAGAAGAAGTAGAAGAAGTAGAAGATAGACTCCCCCAGAAGGTAGAAAAAGCGAAAGACATCTTGAGACAGAATAGAGACAGCCCTCTTCATATCGGACGAGTAAAGAAGGACATCACTGAAGCGATCAAAAAAGAAAAGATGAATGAATATCAAGAAGCAGAAGAAATGCTTGATAGGGCTATAAAGAAAGGAAAGACAATCGCTGAAACTGACGACCTCATCGACGAACTCAAAGATAAAGTCAACAGGATAGAGATAGATCAGTTATTGGAGATGGCTAAAGATGATATGCGAGATATAGTCGCTGCCAGTGAAGACGAGGACTACAAAAAAATAAAGAGATGGCTAACAGACCTATCTTATGCACTAGAATGGGAAAAAGAGAGGTGGGAAAATAGAAGTGGTACCGAAAAGAAGTTACATGACCTAATATCGAAAGCAGAAACCTTATCCGAGAAACTATCGGAAGAGATGGTAGACCTTCTAGATATATCTGATCAGATATCTAAAGCAAAAGAAGCATTGGGGAAAAGGAGATTTGAGAGCGGCCTCGAGGCCGTAGAAAGTCTAGTGTTGAATGAGGATATCATCGTGGATATCTCCGATCTGCTGGAAGATATCGAATCTAAAAAGGCTGAATTGAAAGATATACATCCCTCTGAGGAATTTATTGAAGGAATAGATGAAAGGATGGAGGAAGGTAAAGAGGGATGTATAGAAGGTGATTACGAAGGTTCTATCATATTATTCAGAGAAATATTAGAGGATATTGAGGATAAAATAGAGCAAGCATCGAAGGAGATAGAGAGTGACATATCCGAAGTGATCAGCGATTTAGAAGAAATAATAGAGGAAGGCGAAGAAGAAGAATTAGAGCTAAGGTCATTTAGAGAAGGTTTTGGAAAGTTAAGGGAGAGAGCCGAAGAAACTCATCGAAGAGGGGACCTAAAGAAGCTGAAAGAACTTCGGGAGAGGGGAGAAGCACTCGTTGAATTTAAACCCCTTGTCTCACAAGTTGAAGACTTGATCGAGACTTCGAAAGATAAAATCGATGTGGAGAAGTACGATGAAAGATTAGAAGAACTGAAAGAGGAGTTTGAAGATGGTGATTGGGATACCTCTATCGAAAGAATAGATGATCTGAAAGAGGAGATAGAGGAGGCCCTAGAAAAGCAAGAAATAGAAGAGAAAGAGGAGGAAGAAGAAGAAGAAGAGAAGGAGGAAGAGGAGAGGGAAGAAAAAGAAGAAGAGGAGGAAGAAGATATAAAAGAAAAAGCAGAGGAGAAACTTGAAAGATCGAAAAACCTCTTGGCAGACCTTCGAGATACCGGATTGGGTCTAGGAAAGCTTAAAACCTTGCTTCGGAACTCTACCCAGGCTAAAAAGGAAGAAGATTACGAAAGAGTAGCAGATCTGTCGGAAAAAGCGGTAGAACTTGGTGAAGACCTGGTGAGCATCTCTGAATCGATAGGAGAAGCGGAAGAGAAGATCGAGGAATTGAGTCAAAAAGACCTGATAGATGAAGATGTCTATACCGATGAGATAGATCGGTATAGAAAGGCGACAAAGGTAGGTCTATATGGCCTTGTGAAGGAAAAGATCGATGAATTAGTACAGGATTTAGAGGAGGGGCTAGAGGAGGAGAAAGAAGTCACCATAGAAGAGGAGAAATCGGCCACTACGAAGAATATCAAAGAGAAGATCAAGAATATGAAAGAACTCCACAGTTTAGTAAAAGAGAGCGGGATGGAGGTACAGATAGATAAAGAATATTTAAGGCAGGCTATAGCGAATATAAAAAGTGAGGCCTATCAGGATGCTATTGACGTCTTATCGGAGGGAGAAGAGTCTCTTCTGGACGATATAGATCAAAAATTAAGGGATAGGATAGGAACCTTACGTGAAGAACTCGAAGATTCTGCCGACGAGGTGAGTCAGAGCCGGCTTCAAGTACTGCCGGACGATGTGCAAAGGACGTGGGATAGGAAGGATTATAGAGATGCTTTGGGAATTTTACTGGAAACATCTGAATTTATCCAAGAGCTCGATAAGAAAGAAGACGAAGTGGAAAAACAAATTCATTCTATCTTACAGGCATTAAATGATATGGAAGATTCTAGTTTCGATGTTAAAGAGGAAAAGCAACTCTTAGAAGAGGGTGAAGAGGGAATGGACGAGGTAAAAGAGAAGATGGAAAACAAGTGTGGAGAGAAGATAGAGAAAGAATTAGAAGAGGGAGATGAAAAACTTCAGGATTTCCCGAGAGAAAAAGCTTCAGTCTTATTGGACTATTTGATAAGGGCTGAGATCGGCAGGAGAGATGATGATTTAGAAAAGATGGCTTGGAACTTGAAGAGATACTACGAATACCTTGAAGAGGAATAGTATTTCAGTCCATTTCTTCCCTCTCTGGTAGATCGATCTCGTGTTTTTCTTCATCCGTCATGTCGTATTTACCTCTCTCTTCTTCCTCTGATCTTTCTTCTACTACGTCTACTTCTTCATAACTCTCTGATGATCTCTTTGAAATCAATATTAACGCTAAAATCAGAATGACCAGTAATACTATTCCTAGTAAGATGAACATCGGAGAGATACCGAAGAATTTTTCGTCATCATCACTATCTTTGTCTTCTCCTGCTCCATCATCGTGATAATAGATATCTTCGTGGTAAATATTCGATTCTATTCCATTGTCTTCATCGACGAACCGTATGTAGAGGGTTTGATTACCCGGTTTGTCTTCCAACTGGTAAGTTATCCGATCCTCGAACACGAATTTTTCCGCATCAGACATATCTTCTTTTGAACCGATCAGAACATGGGTCACTCCTTCTGCAGCCGTAAGTTCAAGTTCAATATCTCTAGTTTCCGTTTGAATCGGAGCTTCGATAGACCCCCACAGTTCTCTTGCATTGACATCAACTTTTATGCTCTTTGAGCTTCTCTCGTTGTATTCAGCAGTGATATTGTATATCCCAGGTTCACCTTCGCTGAATAATCCAGAACCGTCGATTGGGGCGCCCTCTGCTCTCCAAGTGAAATCTTGATCATTGTTTGTGATGATGTTATCGAACTCATCGTAGGCTTCTGCAGAGAAATCTATCTCTTCGCCAGACGAGATGTTTTGATCTTCTTCAGGAGTGATAGTGATAGAGTCCACTTCTCCTGCTTCGACCGTCAAGATAACTTGATCCGTCATACCGTCGTGTTCTGCAGTGACGGTCCATTCCCCTGCATACTCTGAAGTGTAGATGTTGTTCTGCCAACTTCCTCCAGCTCCCTCTTCGATGGAGTAAACCGCTGAAACCCGGCCGATTTCACCTTCGCTTTCGTTGTGTATTTTTGATATGAATTCTTGCGTCTCTCCCGCAGTTATTTTATTTCCATCAGGTGTAACTTCGATGTAATCGATCCCGTGTTCACTGACCGATATAAGTGTCTTTTTTGTTATCCCGTCATATTCAGCGGTGATGTTCCACTCCCCTGGGTTTTCTGAAACGTAAGTGTTATTGTCCCAATGACCCCCGGCATCATCGTCTATCGACCAGCTGGTTTGTTCTGTCACCTCACCTATCTCATTGTCGTATGGATCGAAGGCTTGGCTATCGAAATCTTGACTATCTCCGGCAGCGATTGTGACTTCTTGCGGATATATATCGAGCCGATCAGGAGATGCTGGTTCGACAGTGACGGCTATATCGTCAGAACTGATTTCTTCGAAAGAGGCAGTTATATTGTATTTTCCAACTTTGGTTTCATTGAAGAGTCCTTCGCTATCGGTGTTCTCCCAGCTGAATTCGGTATTATCGCTGGTGTTCAGATTGCCGTACTCATCGAAACCTTCTGCGGAGAAGTCTATGGTCTCGCCGGCGGTTATGGTCTGATTCACGGATGGTTCTATCTCCACGTTTGAGACTTCGGCCGGTACGACCGTTACTTCTACAGATACTGAAGTGATTTCTCCATATCTTGCCGATACTTCGTAAGCGGCCGCCGTGGTATTGTCGAACGAACCGTCGGCGGGGGTATTGTTCCACGAGAAATCCGTATCCGTGTCGGTTATGATATTGCCGTGGTTATCGAGTGCTCTAGCGTCGAAATCTATTATCTCGCCGGCGGTTATGATCTGAGTGAGAGCCGGTTCTATCTCCACTGTTGAAACTTCCGCCGGTCCGACCGTCACAGTTACCGATTGAGAAGTTATACCTTCATAAGTTGCCAGGACTTCATGATCGCCCGCGGTGGTGTTGTCGAAGAGCCCGCTGCTGTCAGTGTTGTTCCAGGAGAATTCCGCATCTGTATCGGTTACGACG
>JAGXLI010000037.1 GCA_018334755.1 Thermoplasmatota archaeon | reverse complement strand
GAGTCGATCTCTTTTGCGATTCTAGGCTTTAATACTATTCAGATAGGTAAAAGATTGTGATTTAAGAGAGGATGGTAAAGATGGACGAAGGTTATTATGATTACATCAATTTTCCAAGGACAAAAAAAGGACAGGAGAAGGCAAAGAAATATCGAAACTCTTTGCTCAAGATGATTCTTTTCAGTGAAATTGGTTGGTCTATTATATTATATTTTGAGATTGCTAAGTTTGGTTTAGTAGGCCTTTTTAATATACATTATGTATCCATTTTCTTTACTATTTATGTAGGTCTTATTCTTTTTCCTCTCCAGTGGTACCAGTCTATGGGTTCTGCCTTAAGCAGGGGCATAAGAATCGAAGAGGATAAAATCATCTTCCCAGGCTATTGGGGAATATTGTCAGATAATGTCTATAGGTTTCGAGAATTCAGTGATATAAAATTTGGTAATGAGTGTGTAAATTTCTATTTTAGTAAATATCATGAAAGAAAAAATTGGTTAGAACCAAAAAAGCACTACAGTTACAATTATGATTACATCTTCGAACTCGATGACTTCAAAGAGGCTATTGAGAAGAACAGGCATAAGTTAGCGGATCAATAATTGAATCGGAGGCATCGGATGCTAGCCGTCAGCGTGACGATTTCCACCCCTTTTTTATCCTTTCCGCAATATACATAGGATATCCGATACTTTTAGCACGTGATTCTCGTCGGATCAATCTTTAGCCAGTGATGTATTCTCCCCGCCACACTCTACTAAAGCTCAGATCCATCCACCTCCCATAAAATCTCCGCAAAACTCGTCGGATCTACTGGAATTCTGCAAGAATTCCATCGATCATAGGAAAACTTCTTGTTTTCCTAGATGATTCACCCCTTTTATCGCATCCGCAAGAAACCGTTAGGTTTCTGAAGGAAAGAGGTAATCTACTTGATTACCACGCAAAATTCGTCGGATTCCCGGTTCGCAATCTTCGTCGGATTTTAGGTTGCGGAGGAGCGCGACAGAACGGATCGACTCCCTCCGAAAGTATTTTATCACGTGACTCGTATTTAGGCGCAGGATCGGAGGCATCGAATGCTAGCCGTCAGCGTGAGCATATCGCAATCCCGCTCATGGCGTGACGAGTCAAAGACGATTGGCATGTGCGTGAAAGGCGGCGCTCCTACGACATCTTTGAGCCGCGGGCTTTTCTCACCTCTAGGATGAATCTGTGAATGGGGGAAATGACTTTGGGTTCTTCGTTTTAAGGTCATCCCGGAACTTTCTCAAATCTTGCGAGTAAAGGACCAGGAACGGGATTGAGGTAAGAAAAATCTTCTTCCTCACATAACTGTTCAAAGTCGGTATCAGTGGTTAAGATGGCATCGGCTTCCTCATTTCTAGCGAGACTTATAAAAAAACAGTCATAGACATCGTGGTTTTTTTCGGCGCTGATCTGATATGCTTCAAGCAGAGTTTTTCTAGAAGCAGAGATGACGAGTACCGGACTTCTCAAAAAGTGCTGTATGCTGTTTCTTGCCTCCAAATTAGGAACTTGGAACATTTTTTCCATCACATACTGAGCTCTAAAGGGCAGATAATCGAAGAGAAGCAAATCAAATTCACCCTCGACTCCTCTTTCAACGATAGGCCGTATATGGTCGTGACCAGGATGATTATCAGTTAGTGCGATGGCCAGGGAGTTGACGTCTAGAACGATAGACTCTATATCATCGGAGAGATCGGTCATCTTCATTCACCGACATCTCCAAAAAGTGCTTCACCCGAGTCAAAGAAAGCGCTTCCTTTCCACTCCTTTTTCTGGGCGGTCGCAGTCATCAGACCTTCATGCTCTGGTTCAATGACGAGCTTCGATTCGTTGAGTTCGACTTCGACTTCATCACCTGCCAAGATACCGAGCCTTTTTCTGATATCTTTTGGGATGGTTATCCGGCCTCTATTGTCGATCTTGATGACGACCTTTTTTTCGGATTTTGTACCCATAAGTTTCTACCCATTAATAAATACCTATTAGACCTATTTAATCTTGACGGTCGAAAATCACGGGATTGAGGGAGAACTCCCGAAACTATTTTATTTGAAAGGGGATGAAGATATGGGACTTAGTCAAGTTGTTGTTTTTTCCAAAAATATTTCATTTTCTAAAGCTCAGATCCATCCACCTACCATAGAATCTCCGCAAAATTCGTTGGATATCCCCTGTTTTATCGCAAAATTCGTCGGATTTTGGGTTGCGGAGGGGCACGGCAGAGCGGATCGATCCCCTCCGAAAGCATTTCATCACTTGACCTGCATTTAGCCGCAGGATCGGAGGAATCGAATGCCCGCTGTCTGGATGAACATATCAAATCTAGTTTGTAGATACGTTGAAACAGCTTTGATACTAACATAGCGACCTATCAGCCAAAAGTATTTATGTGATTATTTGTAATTACAAAATATGAGTCGAATGAAATCCGTCCAAGTTCGATTTCCGCCTGAGGAATTGGAAAGAATAGATGCTTTGGTGGAAAAAGGAAAGTATCATTCCAGGTCCGAATTCATCAGGGATGCAGTGAGAAAAGCTGAGATGATCCGCTCATTAGAAGAGATGAGTCGGATATGTGAAAGGGAGGATATAACTGCGGAAGAGTTAATAGAAAGTGGTAAGGAAGTTCGGGAAGAGTTGTACACAGAGATGTTCGAGGCAAAATAGATGAAGATATTGATCGATTCCTCAACGTTGTATTCAGCGATAGCCTTTCCGAGAAAGGAACAGAAGATGGTTAAATCGTTAGTCGAAAAATATACTATCGTGAGTATGGGCTATATCGAAGAAGAACTGAGAAGGAATTTTAGCAGAACGTTCTCCGGTAGTGAAAAGGAAGATCTCCTCAACGCCCTTGACATATTCATGTCAAAATGTGAAACTAAGAAACTTGAAGATTTTGAGAACTATAGTGGAAGTTGGAACTTTTTTAACTAAAGTTCCACCATCCACAACTAGTCAAAGACTCTATAAAAGTTCAAAAAGTCGAGTCATTGACTATATATCGAAGAGGCAGAGGAAAAGATCAGCCGTAAAGACGCCCCTATACTCGCTTGTGCTATGCTGCCAGATGTAGATTATCTGATAGCAAGTGATAAGGAATTTAGAGAAGTTGAGTGTGATAAAGCCGAAGTCCTTTCTCCACGAAAAGCAAGAAACTTTTTACTTTAAACTCCAAGGTTGGAAAGCCATACTGAGATTGATCAAAGCATGAGAGAAAGATCGAAATAGGGGCGGGAGAGAATTAGGCAATAGGGAATTGCGGGAAGATTAACATGTTTCTCTTGATAAAGCAAAAACTGACCTTGTACAGTTCCATGAGTCAGGTCTGTTAAGTGTCTGATATCCGATGCTCATTGTATTACTATTGAGATGGATATTGTAAAATCAGACTTCCTTCCCCCCGAAAGTATTTTATCAGGTGACTCATATTTAGCCGCAGGATCGGAGGCATCTAATGCTAGCCGTCAGCGTTAGCCTCGCCTAGTCACGCTCGTGGCGTGACGAGTCGAAGACGCTTGGCATGTGCGTGAAAGGCGGCGCTCCCGAAAATAATCGAAGGATGGATAAGAGATAACTTTATTAGGGAGTATCTACAATATGTATATACAATGATAGCTAAGGTCAAGAAGTGGGGCAACAGCTTTGCAGTCCGATTAACAAAGGAAGACCTGGAGGAGTTAGATCTAAAAAAAGGAGACGAGGTGAAGATAGAGATAAAGAAAGTCGATCCAGAAAATATAGATCTGGAAGACCTTCCAACTTTTTCTGACGAAGACGAGAGAGCGAGTGAACATCATGATAGATATCTATATGGACGTGGCCAAAAATGAGGATCGCTGATACCTCCGCTCTCTACGCTCTTTTCAATGAGAACGATAAACACCATGAAGAGGCAAAGAAAAATTTTGAGGAGAGCGATCCGATTATCATCCCCTCTGAGATATGGTCAGAGACCATATCCTTGATCCACTACAGACAGGGAAAAGAGGATGCTGTCAAAGCGGGAAAAGCTCTGCTCGACCTACCGCACGTGGACTTGAAAACGGCGAATATCGATCTGTTGAGATCTTCTTGGGAGACGTTCATGGACTCCGACAAGGATTTAAGTTTTCCAGATTCGGTCGTGGTGAGCTGGTGTGAAGACAAGAACGCCACTCCCCTGAGTTTTGACGAAGGATTGAACTCTTCTACCGAAACTTGATCTTTCGAAAGTATTTTATCACTTGACTCGTATTTAGACGCAGGATCGGAGGCTTCGAATGCTAGCCGTCAGCGTGAGTATATCGCAATCCCGCTCGTGGCGGGACGAGTCGAAGACGATAGGCATGTGCGTGAAAGGCGGTGCTCCGACGACTTCGATGGGCGCAGGACTTTTCTCTTTCACGTTACCGACCACTTTACCATCAAACTCTACAGGCAGTGGAGTCACCGGTTTTGCGGAGCCTTCACCCCCCTCTGACTTCAACCTACTGCAAAACCCACTTTCGCTTCATTCTGAAGCATATCAATCGAAGGGATTAGTTATCGGTTAAGACGATCTTATCGACCGTAGATAACTCAAAAAAGAGTTTTACTGGTGATAGCGATTATATTTTGTTTCCAGTCTCTGTTAGTTTTCATTTTATCTACAGAAAAGAGAGCTTTTTCTTTAGAGATTATATCTTTTTTGTAGAGCAGATAAACTATATGTACACTGAACAAGCAATCTATATCGTCTTTAAAGGTCTTTACTGCTTTTATATCATCCGTAAATAGCTCAAGGTCCTTCTCTCTGCAGACTTCAAAAAGCTCATCTTCAGCTGAGTCTTTCTTATCTAGATTCATCATATTAAGATCTGAAGAGCGATCGAGCCACACTCTGGCAGCTTCAGCGTCTAGATCATCCCTAGCCCCGATCTCTTCTAGCTCTTCTAAAACACTTTTAGAGATCAATATATCATAATTCTCTATTATAGCATCAACTAAATCCGTGTGACCCAATGAGACCAGTGCAGCGGTATCGACTGCAAGTGTTTTCATAGATCTCCCTGTTCTACTTTTTTGTCTATCTTTTCTTTTCCCTCTTGGAGATGCTTAACGATGAATTTTACGTCTTCTGCATCTGCCCCTAAAAGATCATTTAGTGTTTCTTCAGAGATATGGCCTTTGGCATATTCTAGTGCTATAGCTTCTCTCAGGTTGAGAGTTTCTTCTTTTACAGCATGTGCTATTTTGTTTCTCAACCATTCACTCCTAGAGACGTGCAAAACGTCGGTTATTGCGTCTACCTCTTTTAACAGGTCTTCATCCAATCTCACATTTACTTGAGTTGACATACGTTATACATTAGGTACTGATTGATATAAAAAGATTTCGTAAGTTCTTCACTTTTCTATCTTTTTCCGTCTATCTATCTAGAAACTGAAGTAATGGATAGGATCATCCCAGGAAAGCTGTCAGGACGACTAGAAAATATGAGCCAAAACTATTTTATTCTTTAACGCAATATACCACCCTAAGATCGGAGAAAGTAAGTTGACGAAAGCTGTCGAGAAGAGCGTGACCGACACGCCATTCTTGGACGATACAGATGATTTCATCCAGTCTCACATAGATTCGCATCTCCCCCGTATAAAGAGGTGAAGATAAACTTCCGTAAAGCTTATCCGGATCCTCTTCTGATCATAGATCATCTTGAGATCAAGCCGCTGTACCGTTACATTTAAATAGCAAACCTCTGTAATAGGCCATTAATTCGCCTGTTGACCAGACGTGGTAGGGCAATCCAGTTAGGATCCCTGTCGACACGTCACGGTCTATAGGTGTCCTCAGGAAGCATGGGATTCTTATATCCACTGCTTTCCGTAGCGGGAGCTGGGATTCGATTCTAGGTCCCGCAGAGATGAGAATCTGGAGGTTTACGCATGGTAGAAACACATCACCCGAGAAGAGGTTCGATGGGATATTCGCCCCGAAAACGCGCTAAAAGCATGGTGCCAAATATACGCTCCTGGCCGGAATGGGACGGAGAACCGAAGCTTCAAGGCTTTCCCGGATTCAAGGCCGGGATGAGCCACGCGTTCATGGTCGATTATAGATCTGAAAGTACGACCTCTGGACAGGAAGTCAGAGAGCCCGTAACGGTAGTCGAAGTACCTCCTGTCAAGGTCAGCGGCCTTCGATTTTATGAGAAAACCCACGAAGGATTGAAAACGATGGGAGAGGTATGGGCCAATCAGGTAGATGAATCGTTGAAGAAAAGACTGCCCGTCCCGAATCATTACAAGACCAAGAAGATGTGGGAGGATATCGACAGAGATATGGTCGACGAAGTCAGAGCTATAATTCATACTCGACCAAAGAAAGTTTCAGGCATCCCGAAGAAGGTTCCCGATATCATGGAATCGAGGATAGGCGGGGGAACGATAAAAGAAAGGATAGACGTCGGTGAGCAGTTCCTCGGAGAAGAAGTAAATTATGAAGAGTTCTGTGAAGCCGGCAGGATGGTAGACGTGTCCGCGATAACTAAAGGAAAAGGATACGAAGGACACGTGAAGAGATGGGGTGTTAAATTACTGCAGCACAAGAACAGCAAATCCGTCAGAAATGTAGGGAACACCGGAGTCTTCAGACCGGGATATACGAGGCCTACGGTTCCTCAAGCCGGTCAAGACGGTTTCCACCAGAGGACGGAACTGAACAAACGAGTGCTGAAAGTGGGAGAGAACGGAGAAGAGGTAACCCCTGAAGGCGGTTTCGTGAATTACGGCAACATAGAAAATGAATATATCATATTACACGGATCGATACCCGGACCTTCCAAAAGATTGACTGTGATGAGAGACCCAGTTAGAGCAGGAAAGCACGATGTCCATGAACCGAATCTGACCTATATCTCTACCGAGTCCAACCAAGGAGGATAAAACATGAATGTAAATATATACAGTATGGACGGAAAAGACAAGGGCGACATAGAGCTACCTTCGGTCTTCTCGGAAGAGGTACGTCCGGATATCATCAAAAGAGTGGTAGAAGCTATAGAGGCTAACAAAAAGCAGCCTTACGGCGCCTCCCCGGAAGCCGGGATGAGACACGCCACCGAGATGGACGGCGTAGGCCAGGGCATGGCTAGAGTGCAGAGACTCACGCAGTACGGCGGATCGGAAGCGGCTGAATCCCCGCAGACAAGGGGCGGAAGAAAGGCGCATCCTCCGAAGGCGCAGAAAGATCAGGGTAAAAAGATAAACAGGAGCGAAAGGGCGAAGGCAAGGCGTTCGGCCCTCGCGGCAACCGCAGAGGGCGAGCTTGTCAAAGAGCGCGGCCACGAGATCGAAGAGGATTCACTGCACTTCCCGATCATAGTCGAGAAAGGGGTGGAAGAGATAGAGAAAACGAAAGAGGCCGTAGAGTTGTTAGAAAATCTCGGTATATATTCTGACGTTAAAAGAGCTAAAGAAGGTAAAAAGATAAGAGCCGGGAAGGGAAAAAATAGGAACCGAAAGTACAGGAGACCCAAAAGTTTATTGGTCGTTCTTCCGGACGGTTCTAAAGGTTTCAGAGCTTTCCAGAACCTGCCGGGCGTGACCGTTAAATCCCCGGAAAATATCACCGTCGCGGACCTATCTCCCGGTGGAGATATAGGTAGATTGGCCTTGTTCAGCGTTAAAGCTGTGAACGAACTGGAGGATTGGTAAAAATGGTCGAATATGATTCAGCTCACAAGATCATACACCATCCATACGTGACGGAGAAGACTATGATGGAGATGGAAGAAGAGAACAAACTTGAATTCATCTGTGACCTGAAAGCTAACAAGCATCAGATCGCGGATGCGGCCGAGGAATTGTTCGACGTGAAAGTAGAAAAAGTTAATACTAGGATAGATGGGAACGGCAAGAGGGCCGTTATAAAGTTCACTGACGAGTATTCAGCCGAAGAGATAGGCATGAGGATAGGGGTGTTCTAGATGGGTAAGAGAATAATTCCACAAAGAAGAGGAAAAGGATCATCCACGTACAGATCACCGAGTCATAGACACCTGGCCAGACCGGGTTATCCAAAAGAGCAGGAAACCAAGGGCGAGGTGGTCGAGATCCACCACGCGCCAGGTCGAACCGCTCCGTTGGCGGAGGTCGAATTTGAAAACGGAGAGACCTCATTTATAATAGCAAATCACGGCCTCTGGGAAGGTGAAGAGATCAAGATCGGACCGGATGCCGAAGTCGAAAAAGGCAATGTTTTACCGTTGGGGCGCATCCCCGTGGGAACTTTCGTTTACAATGTGGAACTAGAACCGCTCGACGGGGGAAAGCTGGTGAAGGCCGCCGGTGGACACGCAACGATCGTTGCCCAGGATAGAAAAGAGAGTGTCTTAGAACTGCCTTCGGACAAGCTTAAACGCGTCGATAATAGATGTCGAGCCACGGTTGGAATAGTGGCCGGCGGCGGTCATACAGAACAGCCGGTGGTCAAGGCCGGAAAGAAAGTGAAGAGTTCCAGGAGCAAAGCGAGGAAGCCATTTACAGTCAGAGGGGTCGCGATGGATTCAGTCGATCATCCCCATGGTGGAGGAGACCACCAGCATGTAGGCGTTCCCTCTACCGTATCATCTAACGCTCCGCCCGGCAGAAAGGTAGGCAGGTTGTCTTCAAAGAAAAAGAAAGAAAAGAAAAAGAAGAAGGAGAAAGAAAATAGGTGATACTCATGGCTGAAGAAGAAAGTATGAGAGATAAGCGAAAATTCACTTATCGCGGTTACACCCTTGAGGAACTCAAGGAGATGTCATTGAACGAGATCAAGGACATCTTACCAGCTAGAGCTAGGAGATCGCTGGAAAGGGGTTTGAATAAGGAGGAGAAAAAACTGCTGGAAAAGATAGAGAAGAAAGAGAAAGATGTTTACCGGACACACAGGAGAGAGATGATAATCCTGCCGGAATTCGTTGGAAAAAAAGTGGCGATACACGACGGTGAAAAGTTCCAGACGCTCAAGATCGAACCAGAGATGATCGGGCACTATCTAGGGGAATTCGCGATGACGAGAAAAGATGTGGAACACTCAGGTCCAGGTATAGGAGCGACGCGTTCTTCAAAATATATTCCGCTCAAATGAGGTGAAAAGATATGGGATACTCTATGGATCCGGATCCAGAAACGACGGCAAAAGCATACTGGGAAGAACTTCAGATCTCACCAAAGAAATCGAACGAAGTCTGCAATATGGTGAAAGGAAAAGACGTGGATAGAGCTTTAGATATGCTCGAAGAAGTGATCGAAGGTGATAGAGCCGTTCCATACGAGAAACATCACAAGGGAGTCGGTCATCAGAAAGGGGCGGGACCAGGTGGTTACCCCAAAAAGGTCAGTGAAGAGATAAGATCATTGATAGAGGAATGTAGGGCTAACGCGGAAAACAAGGGCCTTGATTCGGAGAACATGAGGATCAAACTCCTAGCAGCTCACAAGGGAAGTCCTATCCAGGGTTTCCGCTCAAGAGCTTTCGGTAGGAGTTCTCCCTCTGATACGAAGACGACGAATTTAGAAATAATATTGGAAGAAAAGGAGGAGTAATAGTGGCTAGAGAAAGAAAATTTGTGAAAGAAAAGATGGACCAGGTCATGTTGAAAGAGTTCCTTCAAGAGCAGACCGAGAGAGCCGGGTTCGGCGGTGCCGAGATCAAGAAAACGCCGATGGGCACTCGGATCACCCTCTATACGGAAAGACCCGCTCTGGTCATAGGTAGAAAGGGGAAAAGGATACGTGAGCTTACGGAAGAGATAAAAGAAAAGTTTGATTTTGATAATCCTCAAGTCGAAGTAGAAGAAGTCAATGTGCCGGAATTGAACGCGCAGATAATGGCCGAAAAGCTGGCCTCTTCACTGGAAAGGGGATGGTATTTCAGAAGAGCCGGGCATTCGACCGTGAGAAAGATATTAGATTCAGGTGCCAAGGGCTGTCAGATCATCCTTTCGGGTAAGTTGACCGGTCCGAGGCATAGAGTTGAAAAATTCCAAGATGGTCATATCAAGTACTGCGGCGAAGAGAAGAAAAAATGGATGGATGAAGGTTTCGCCCAGGCAAAGTTAAAATTAGGTGTGATAGGGGTTACCGTTCAGATAATGGATCCTGAAGCTAAATTACCCGACGAGATCGAGATCAAGCCTCCAGAAAAGGTGAGGGAAGAAGAAGCTGAGGAGGAATCCGAAGAGGAAGAAGAACCTGAAGAAGAAGAGAGCGAAGAAGAAGAAGAAACACCTGAGAAGGAAGAAGAGTCCGAAGAAGAAACTGAAGATGAATTAGAAGAGGACGTAGAAGAGATGGAGATAGAAGAGGAAGAAGCAGAGGAGGATGAATAAGATGCCGCTGCTGCAGCCTGAAGAGATAAGAGATATGGACGAATCGGAAAGAGAAGAGAAATTGGAAGAACTGAGAGATGAACTGCTCCACGAAAAGGGAGTCGCGGCCATGGGTGGAGCACCCGAAAGTCCCGGGAGGATAAGCACCATCAAAAAGACCATCGCTAGGATACTCACCGTTATAAACGAAGAAAAAAATGAAAAAACAAAAGGAGGAAATTGATGGCGGAAGAAGTTTGTCCAACATGCGGTTTGCCTAAAGAGATCTGTATCTGCGAGGACATAGCAAGGGAACAACAGGAGATCGAACTCTATACCGATTCCAGACGATATGGAAAAAAAGTGACCATCGTCGACGGCATCGACACCAACGACATAGATATAAACGAGTTAGCGTCGGAGTTGAAGACCAAATGCGCTGCAGGAGGAACGACGAAGAACGATCGGATAGAATTACAGGGAGACCATATCGAGACCGTAAAAGATTATCTGGAAGACAAGGGCTTCTCAGTGGAGGTAAGATAAAATGACAAAGAAAAACGATCAAAATTCTTTACACGCTTTTGAATTTATAGGTGCGCAGATCCAGGTCGCCGAGAGCGATCACGAAGGATATGAAGATGTAGAAGGAAAGGTGGTCGACGAGACCAAGAATACTCTCGTGATCGGAAATGACGAGGATAAAGTGGTCCCGAAAGAAGGTAACGTCTTCGAAGTCAAGATTAAGGACGATTGGGAAACCCTTCATGGATCTAAACTTACGTACCGTCCTGAAGAAAGAATCAAGAAATTAGGTTGATGATATCATGGCAGAAAACGACGCTCGCGATATAGGTGTAGATGTGACCCCTCCCCAGGATACGTGTGAGGATGACGACTGTCCCTTCCACGGAACTCTGTCAGTTAGAGGACAGGTCATCGACGGGATTGTCGAATCGACGATGATGGAAGATTCAATAGTGGTCAGGAAGGATTATTTCGATTATATTCCTAAGTATGAAAGGTATGAAAAGAGAAAAAGTCATTATCGAACCCATCTCCCTTCCTGTATAGACTTAGAGGAAGGAGACAAAGTCAAGATAATGGAGTGCCGACCGCTCAGTAAGAGCGTCTCTTACGTGGTTATCGAGAGAGGTGAAGAGGGATGAAAGGAATAGCCGGTACACAGACCAAAGGAGTAGCCGTGGGAAGCAAACTGAGATGTATAGATAACACTGGAGCTAAGATAGTGAAGATCGTTTCGGTGGTGAATTACCACGGCGTCCACAGGAGATATCCCAAGGCAGGTATAGGAGATCAGGTAGTCGCGTCCGTGGTGAAAGGAACGCCCGAGATGAAAAGAGAATTGACCAGGGCCGTCATAGTGAGACAGAAAAGACCGTTCCGAAGATCGGACGGCGTCATGGTCGAGTTCGAAGATAATGCAGTAGTGCTAACACAGGAGGACGGGGAAACGAAAGGTTCCGAGATAAAGGGACCGGTAGCAAGAGAGGCCGCGGAAAGATGGCCCCGAGTAGGAGCGGCGGCTTCTATGATAATGTGAGGTGTTATATGATGAGTGAAAAACCAAGGAAGCAGAGGAAAAAGCGAGAGAACGCCTCTCACCATAGAAAAAGAAAGATAATGTCGTCCAACCTTTCAGAAGAGCTTAGAGATGAGTACGGAACGAGAAGTTTACCGGTTCGAGAAGGTGACGAGGTGGAGATCATGAGAGGACAATTCAAGGGTTATGTCAATAAGGTTGCAGAAGTCGATAGGAGGAATGAGAAGATATACGTTGAAAAGGTCACCGTAGAGAAGGCCGACGAGTCTAAGGAGCCGTATGGAATACATCCTTCAAATCTAAAGATCACGGATCTTGATCTGTCAGATCCTTGGAGAAAAGAAAAAGTTGAAAATATAGCCGAAGAGGAGGGTAGCTGATGAGCAGACACAACAAACGATACGACGCGCCGACCGAGAAATGGGGTATACCCACTAAGGAATTCTTCTGGGCCCCGAAAGAAGAGCCGGGTCCACATCCTTCAGATAGAAGTGTACCTTTGAAGGTCATCCTGAGAGATATATTAGAGTACTCTAACACGTCTAGAGAAGCTAAGAAGGTGCTGGCGGATAGGAAGATAAAAGTCGACGGAAAAATCGTAACGGACGGAGAAAGACCCACCGGTCTGATGGACGTCGTGTCGATGGAAGATTTAGATGAGGATTATCGAATACTATTTGACCAGAGAGGTAGGATACGCCTGATACCGATCGACGGAAGTCAGGCGGAATGGAAGTTGGCTAAAATAGAGGATAAGACTTCATTGAAAGATGGCATCACACAATACAACTTCCACGACGGAAGGAATATCAGATCGAAGGACGAAGATAAGTTCGGTACGAACGATGTTCTCAAGATACAGTTACCTTCTCAAGAACCTCTTGAATCTTACGAATTCAAAGAGGGTATGATGGCACTGGTAACGGGAGGTAAACATATCGGAGAGATAGGGACTATTGAAGAAATAGAAGTCATCAGAGGCCCACAGCCCAACTTCGTCCACTTCGAATCCGGCATATCGACCATCGAAAAGTATGCATTCGTCATCGGGAAGGATACTCCTACTATAGAGATACCCGAGGTGGGAATAGTATGAGTGTGGAATACGAAAATCCGATGAGAGAACCCCGGTTGGTGAAGAGCGTGGTCAACATCGGGGTCGGAGAAGGTGGTGAAAAGCTCAGGAAAGGTTTCGAAGTTCTAGAGATGCTCACCGACCAAGAGCCGGTTGAAACTTTAGCTAAAACTACCAACGCCGAGTTCGGTATAAGAGAAGGTCAGCCCATAGGCTGTAAAGTCACGCTGAGAGGTGAAAAAGCCTACGACTTCCTCGAAAAAGCTTTCTGGGTAAAAGAGAACCAACTGCCTGAAAAATGTATAGACCATCACGGAAATCTGAACTTCGGCATAGATGATTACACTGACTTCAAAGAAGAGACGTATGATCCCGAGATAGGTGTATTCGGGATGGATATCTCCATAGTGATAGGTAGGAAAGGACTGCGGATAAATAAGAGGAAAAAACAGCAGAAAAGCATACCGGAAGAGCACAAGATGACCAAGGAAGAAGCGATCCAATTTTTGAAAGAGGAATTTGACTTGGAGGTGTATTGAGATGAGTGAAGAGGAAGGATTGAAACCTGACGCTGATTACGGAAGAAAGGAAGGCTGCAGACGGTGTGGACGGAAAAGAGGGATAATACGAAGGTACGGCCTTCACATCTGTAGGCAGTGTTTCCGCGAGATAGCCGAAGATCTAGGTTTTGAAAAATATTCATGAGGTGACAAGATGAAGCAAGACCCACTGTCTGACGCCCTGTCGAAGATAAACAACGCAGAAGAAAGCGGTAAGTTAGAATGTGATGTAGAACCAGCTTCTAAACTTATCGGACGTGTACTCAGAGTCATGCAGGAGAACGGTTACTTGGAAAGATTCGAATATATCGAGAATGGGAGAGGAGGTACCTACAATGTCGTGTTGAAAGGGAATATAAACAAATGTAAAGTCATCAAGCCTCGCTGGTCCGTCTCTAACGCCGACATCGAGGACTATGAATCTCGTTACCTCCCCGCACAGGGATTCGGCCATCTCATCCTGACCACAAACAAAGGAGTCATGTCTCACTCTAAAGCCAAAGATAAAGGCGTAGGAGGAAAATTATTAGCTTACGTTTACTGAGGGATCACCATGCCAGTAGCAGCAGAGTTGAATGAAAGGATCAAGTTACCCGAAGACGTTAATGCAGAAAAAGAGAAGGAAGAGCTGAGGATCTCCGGTGAGAACGGAGAGATCGTAAAGAAGTTCTCTCACCCCAGGATCCAACTGGATCTTGAAGGGGATGAGATCGTACTTTCGATCGAAGAGCCGAGTAAGAAGGAGAAGGCTCTCTTTAAGACCTATAACTCTCACATAGGAAATATGATCAAAGGAGCCCAGAAAGATTTTGTCTACGAACTCAAGATAATCTACTCTCATTTCCCCATGGAAGTCAATGTAGAGGGTGATGAAGTCGTCATCAAGAATTTCATCGGAGAGAATAAACCGAGAAGAGCGGAAGTGTTAGGTGATACTGAAGCCAAAATAGAAGGGGAACAGGTAATAGTGAGCGGCCCTGACAAGGAAGCGGTGGCACAGACAGCGGCCAACATAGAGGCGACGACGAAGATACCCAAAGCCGATCCAAGGGTCTTCCAAGACGGTATATACATAACTGAAAAAGCTGGGAAACGTGTGAGGTAAATAGAGGTGTAAAAGATGGATGATGAGGAGTACGAAGTAAAGAAGAAACCAGAACTGGACGAAGAAACGAAGGAGATGCTCAAGAAGAGAGAGAGGATCAAATCCCAGAGACCTGATTTCATTCATCAAGAATGGTTCAGGCGATCAAAGATCGATAGAGATACTTGGAGGAAACCAAAAGGTGTTCATTCTAAGGCGAGGCAGAACAAGAAGTACCGCTCAAAAAATGTAAATATAGGTTACCGCTCTCCTGAGAAAGTAAGAGGCCTCCATCCTTCAGGTTTTGAAGAGGTTTTGGTCCACAACACCGATGATCTTGAAGACTTAGACTCTGACAAACAGGCTGTCAGGATCGGCCACAGCGTGGGCATGAGAAAGAGGATAAAGATAGAAGAAAAGGCGGACGAGATGGACCTTAGGGTCCTCAATCCTTCCTGAGGTGGTTTTCATGGATGTTAAATACCAGAGAAGATTGGCGGCAGACCTACTCGACTGCGGAAAAGACAGAGTTTGGATAGATGACACTATGTTAGACGAAGTGATAGAAGCCATAACCAGGGAGGAAGTTAGAGAACTCATCAACCGTGAAGTCATCAGAAAAAAACCTAAGGAAGGTAACTCTCGAGACACTATCAACTATAAGAAAAAACAGAAGGCCAAAGGTAGAAGAAAAGGCCACGGTAAGAGGAAGGGGAGCAAAAATGCGAGGGAATCCTCAAAAGAAAAGTGGAAGAAAAGGATACGGGCCATAAGAAAAGAATTGAAGTACTTGAGAGATAACGACCATATCGACCGTTCAACTTACCGAAAGTTCTATAACAAATCGAAAGGTGGCTCTTTCGAAGATAGATCGGACATGCTGCTTCATCTGAAGATGGAAGGTTATATCGATGATGATTATGAACCGGAGGACGGTGAATAAAGATGGCTGAAGGACCTCGTTACAAGACACCCCTGAAGAGAAGAAGAGAGGGGAAGACCGACTATCGAGAGAGATTAAAACTGCTCAAATCTGGCAAAATTAGAGCGGTGGTTAGACGTTCAAATAAGAAGATACAGGTTCAGTTCATCAGATATCACCCTGAAGGAGATGAAGTGGAAGTCGCAGCCACCAGTGAACATATAGAAGATCTAGGATGGGACGGACACGGAGCCAACCTGCCATGTGCTTACCTGGTCGGTTATCTCGCCGGAAAAAAAGCTATGGAGGAAGGTATAGATGAGGCCGTCCTCGACATAGGTTTCAACCATCCTGAAGAAGGTGGAGGGATCTTTTCAGCCCTCAACGGTATGATCGACGCGGGTGTGGATGTACCTCATGATCCCGAGATAATACCTTCTGAAGAACGTGTTAGAGGGGAGCATATCGGGGAGGAAGTAGTAGAAAGTTTTGAAGATGTTAAATCTAAACTGGAGGAATTATGATGAATGGATGGGAACCCAAAACTAGACTTGGAAGAAAAGTAAAGCGTGGAGAGATAACCAGCATGGAGGATGCTCTCTCCACCAGGTTGCCGATTAAGGAACCGGAGATCATAGACGCCCTATTACCCGACTTGGATGACGATGTCTTAGATGTCAACATGGTCCAGAGGATGACCGACTCTGGAAGAAGGGTCCGCTTCACCGTCACGACCGTCGTTGGAAATAATGATGGTTACGTTGGAGTTGCCACGGCAAAAGGTAAAGAAGTTGGCCCAACTATCCGCAAATGCATGGAGACCGCCAAATTGAACATAGTCAGGATCAGAAGAGGGTGCGGTTCCTGGGAATGTGGATGTGGTGATCCACACACGGTCCCCTTCGAAGTCGAAGGAAAGACCGGTTCGGTCTATATCCGTATGATACCGGCTCCAAGTGGTATAGGTCTCGCCGTTGGAGATACCGCCAAATCGATCTTGAAAAGAGCCGGTATAGAAGATATGTGGGGCTTTTCCAAGGGAAAAACTAGGACCACCGTGAATTATGCTTTAGCCGTTTTTGACGCTTTAAAGGAAACTTCCAAGATGAGAGTGAGAAAAGATCAGGCCGAGGACCTCGGGATAATAGCAGGTATTCATAAAGAAGAAGAAGAGATTTCCGAGAAGGAGGGTTAAAGATGGCTTTTGCAGTAGTGAGGATCAGAAGTCCAAGAAAAAAGCAGAAAAAGATCGAGGACACTTTGGAGATGCTTAGACTGTATAAGGTAAATCACTGTACCATCGTCCCAGAAGATCCAAATCACGAAGGTATGTTGAATAAGGTCAAAGATCTTGTGACATGGGGAGAGGTAGAAGAGGACGTCTTGGTAGACCTTTTGAAACAGCGTTCAGATCTAGAAAAGGATGAGATCGAGGAAAAGATAAAGGAACAGAGCAGTTACGACGATATAGAAGGGTTCGCCGAAGCTGTTGTTCAAAACGAAGTAACTCTCGGCGAGATAGAGGGGTTGGAGAACATCTTCAGGATGCACCCGCCTAAAGGCGGCTACGAGGGTGTAAAAAAGCCTTATAACACCGGTGGGAGTCTAGGCTATAGAAGTGACGACGTCAATTCTCTGATCAAAAGTATGTTAGGTCCAGAGTATCTAGAGGAAGCTTGATATCCATGGGTAAGAAAAAGAAGAAAAAAAAGAGAGGTTCTCGAACTCACGGTCGTGGAAGAAAATCCGGTAGAGGTGCCGGAGAACGAGGCGGAAGAGGTAAAGCCGGCCTCAAGAAGCACAAATGGAAGAGTTTAGCTAAAGATGATCCAGATTATTTCGGCCCTAAAGGCTTTACGCGTCCGCAGCATCTTACCCAGGAAGACGAAGTGATCAATATATATCAGGTAGAGGAAAGCTTAGACTATCTGTTAGAAGAAGGTTTTGCCAGCAAAGAAGGTTCCACTTACGAGATAGATCTGGATAGTGCTGGATTCGATAAACTCCTCAGCAAGGGGAATGCCACCAAAGAGATGGAGATAAAAGTTTCAGACTCGAGTGAAAGAGCTAAAGAAAAAATAGAGGAAGCCGGAGGAGAATTAATCCCAGATGAGACGTGATCTTCATGGCAGGAGATGAGGATAAGAGTCTATTATACAAGCTGAAACCGCTTATCGACCGGATGCCCGCCGTCAAACAGCCCGATGGCCATGTCCATTTCAGGCGGAAGATGACGTGGCTGATCTTAGTCCTGGTCACATATTTCGTCATGACCAACGTTACGGCCTATGGCCTGGATCCCGCAAAAACGATGGATCTGTTCGCGCAGTTCAGGGCTATATTCGCCGGTAAGTCCGGTTCTATCGTTCATCTAGGTATATCTCCTATAGTCAACGCTTCCATTATAATGCAGTTATTCCAGGGATCTGAGATAATAGATCTGGATATGAAAGATCCTGAGGATAAGGCTGTCTTTCAGAATACTCAAAAATTCCTCGTAATAGTGATGATATTCGTTCAGGCCGTTCCACAGGTCTTCGGATACCTTACTCCGGCCAGCAGCCTGATAAATGTTTTAGGAGGTTACACCGGCGGCCAGGGACTATTGGCGGCCCGGTTATTGATAGTATCTCAGATAGCACTGGGATGTTACATCATATTCCTGATGGACGAAGTGATCTCCAAGTGGGGGATCGGAAGCGGGATCAGTCTATTCATCGTCGCGGGTGTTTCCCAGGGTATATTCACAGGTATATTCAATTGGGCACCGAATCCCAACTCAGAGTCACCCGTGCCGGTAGGAACTATCCCGAAAACGATCTACATGTTCCGCCATAATTCTGCGCAGGAGATGGCTTCCGGAGGACTAGAAACTTTACTCATACAGCAACCCAATCCGGTGATGGCCCTAGTCACTACTATACTCCTATTTTTGATAGTGGCCTATGTCCAGGGGAGCAGGATCGAACTCCCGGTCTCTCACGGCAGAGCGAGAGGCGCTAGAGGCCGTTATCCGATCAAGCTGGTCTATTCTTCCGTACTGCCCGTGATCTTAGTTTCCGCACTTTTGGCGAACATAAATCTCTTCGCGATGTTATTTTACACCAATCCTACGTTCCAGAATTTCCCAATACTTGGAGGACAGAGCTGGCTCGGTATCTTCCAACAGGGCTCTACCAAACCTATCGGCGGAGCGGTATGGTATATCTCGAGATTGGAAGGTATACAGGACTGGCTGCTGCCGCTTATTTCGTCCCGTTACGAGTATCTCCTATCGCCTCAGGGCGTGGCTTGGAGCCACTCCAAATTTGAGGTGATGCTTAGAGTCATTGGTCACGTCAGCTTCATGATGATCTTCGCCGTCCTGTTCGCCAATTTCTGGATCAAAACTACGAACATGGATGCGGAATCCGTCGCAGATCAGATACAGGACAGCGGGATGCAGATACCCGGTTTCAGGCGAGATCCACGGGTGTTGAGAAAAGTTCTGAAGAGGTATATTCCAACGGTAACGCACTTCAGCGGATTGTTCATAGGAGCATTAGCAGCTTCTGCTAACATGTTGGGTACCGTCGGTAATGCTGGAGGGACGAGTCTGTTCCTCGCAGTGTCTATACTGACTCAACTGTACGAGCAGATGGGCAAAGAACAGATGATGGAGATGCATCCGGCACTCAGGGATTTCTTCGGAAATCAATGATCTCAAAACTAGTTTGAGGTGAAATATCATCAGCGAAGAAGAAAAGAAAGAGTTAAAGGTCAAGGAAGAGGAAGAAGATCAGGATACCTCTTCTGACAAATCTATATTCAGTTTTAGGAGATTCATCTATATATTCCTGGGACTGATGGCCCTGATGGTGATGTTCGATAGGGATCTCAGAGCGCAGATAGGTGATGCGTTAGGCAGTGTATTGTATCCTATTATCGGGTTCGGTGGGGAATATCCCATATTGACCTTGATGTGCGCCGGAGCGATAATGATATCATTCTCAACGATAGTCAGAGATTTTTTCATGGACTGGGTTGAGATGGCCGAGAACCAGAAGATCAGCAGTAAATTCCGGAAAGAGCTGATGGAAGCTAAAAGAGCTAACAAGCAGACCAAAGTCAAGAAGATGGAAAAGAAGCAGGATGAGATATCGAAGATGTCCATGAAGTCATTCAAGCCCCAGATAAAATCGATGGCTATCACCATGATCTTTGTCATATCGATCTTTGGATGGCTGTGGCAGTTCACTGGAAGACTTTCTAACAAGGCATTCTCGGTACCGTGGGCAATGAATGCGACCCTCACCGATCCATTGATACCCGGGTGTTTCATGCCCCTTCCCCAGTGGATAGGTGTATATATGCTGGTCTCACTTCCTTTGACGCAGATTCTGATGGTACTGCTCAAGATGTATGATTTCAAAACGCGCCTCGAGGAGGGAGAGACGTAGTTCCCAATGGAGTTTCTGAGAAGGTCATGATCACCGTTAGCGGTCTTCCCGGTAGTGGCACCTCCACCACGGCTGAACTTTTAGCAGAAAGAACTGGCATGGAGATCCTATCATCGGGAGAGATCTTCAGAGAGATGGCCGAAGAGAGAGATATGTCGCTAGAAGAGTTCAGTGACCTTGCCGAGGAGGACGAAGAGATAGATAAAAAATTGGATAAAAGAACTATAGAGAGAGCCGAAGAAGGGATGATACTAGAAGGTAGACTTACGGGCCATCTGCTCAACATGTCCGATAAATCAGCTTTCAAGGTCTGGATCGAAGCGTCCCTGGATGTTAGAGTCAAGAGGATCGCCGATAGGGAGGAGGTCGAAGATCTGGAGCAACTTAAAAAGCGGGTCATAAAGAGAGAAAAGAGCGAGAAAAAGAGGTATCGTTCGTATTACGATATAGATCTTTTAGATACTTCGATCTATGATGCGGTCCTCGATTCAGAAAAAAATAGACCGGAAGAGATCGTTGACAGGGTGATGCAGGAGGTACGGGAAAAAGATGAGATATACGATTGAAAAGGTCAATACGGTTTCAGAGTGGGGCGAATTCCCCTCCCGCAGGTCCATCGAAGACGCTATTCTGCGATCGTTGGTGATCATAGATAAACCTGAGGGTCCTTCGAGCCACCAGGTCTCTTCCTGGGTAAAAAAGATGTTCGAAAAGAAGGCCGGTCACAGCGGCACGCTCGATCCCAACGCGACCGGGGTCCTACCCATGGGGCTTGGGAAGGCCGTTAGGTTATTAGATCTGTTGCATTCAGTCCCGAAGGAATATGTGGCCGCTATGAAGTTCCACGACCACGTGGATAGAAAAGATGTGGAAGAGATCTTGAAGGAATACAAGGGAGAGATATACCAAAAACCGCCTCTTCGATCAGGTGTTAAGAGAGAAAGAAGAAAAAGGAGTATTTATGATCTAGAAATTTTAGATGTGGAGGGAAGAGACTACCTTCTGAGGGTCAGGTGCGAGTCTGGGACCTATATAAGGACGCTCTGCAAGGACTTGGGGAAGACACTCGGTGTCGGAGGTCACATGATGGAACTCAGGAGGACCGAGGCGGGAGGTTTTAGTGAAGATGAAAGCGTCACGCTGCAGGATCTGAGAGATGCTTACGAGTTCTATGGAGAGAGCGAGGAAAAAGAACTGAAGAGTATACTGCTGCCCTACGAGAGGGCATTAGATAATTTTGCGAAGGTGAAAGTAAAGGATACCGCCGCCGGCTCTATACTCAACGGGGCCGACCTAGCCGTACCCGGCGTGCTCGAGATGGATGACTTCTCTGCGGAGGATAAGGTCGCCGTGGTTTCTCCAAAAGAGGAAGGTTTAGCGATAGGAGAAGCTCTCTACAATGCCGAGGATGTGATGGAAAAAGAAGAAGGACTTGTTGTGAAAACCGATAGAGTGTTTTCACCGTCTGGTGAGTATCCCGAGAGATGGAAATAAATTATATAGCAGTTGTTTTTACTTTTACTGTACGGCAAGCCGAGATAGCCTAGCTTGGAACGGCGCGAGCTTGGAGATCCTGATTGGACCTAACAGCTCGTGGTGCTCTGCACCACAGGGGTTCGAATCCCCTTCTCGGCGCTTTTTTTTATATATCGGAAAAAACTTGAATAGATGACTTTAGAGGAGACCGCATAAGCTACGAGAGAGAAGATGGATATTGATGGGAAAAATTCTGAGGGGATAGTTGATACACTGTAAGTGAAGATACTTTTATTTAGAAAAAAGTTCGGCTTTCGTGACAATCTTCTAGCGATGATATATCACAGAATAAGATTCATCCGTAAGATCGTCCTAATCGATCACCTACAATTCAAATTGGCGTTGACAACGCCAGCGGAAGAAATTGTTGAAGGGATGAGTGAATTAAGACATGGTAAAAGCGAGCTGAATAATAAAAAGAAGCGAGAGAAAAAATAAAAAAGGATGAGACTTCTACAAAGGGGAAAAGTAAGATAGGATCAGGAGAAAGCCAATATAGGATAAAAGCTAGAAAATTGACGAAAAAATGCATCTGCGAGAATTACAGAAAACACATACTAGGAAGGATGTAGATATTAATTTCAAACTGTTAAGTTGGTGAGGTTAGATGAATGCAAGAAAAAAAGCGGATATGGCGAATAGACTCAAAAAGCAGTCTAAGTACGAAAAGAAAGCTACTAAACAGGAAAAAAAGATAGCAAAGTACGAGAAAAAGATAGACAAATATCAAAAGAAGATAAAAAAACTAAGAGAAGGGGATGGATGGGTAATAGGGAGTAGGGATAAGAAAATCAAAAAATGTGAAGCTAAGATAGATAAATACAAGAAAAAAATAGAGAAAAGTAGACAAAAGAAAAAAGAGTACCACAATAAAGCAAATAAATTTATAAATAAAGGAAAGGAAAAAAGTAAAAGAAAAGCAGAGAGGACGTCAAGTTTAAGCAAGGAATTGGAATCACTGAAACGCTCCTCTAAATATGTCAAAACAGCTGACATCCAAAGAGCAATCGAGAGAAATCGATTGGATAAAGCGGAAAGACTTATAGAAAATGGAAAAGAGAAAGTGGATAAGATCAATACGATAGAAGAAAACCTCTCGGGGCTGAAAGAAAAGGAGAGCATGATAGATACGAGAGAGATTGAGGAGGCTCTTGAGGAGGGGGATGTAGAGAAGACTAAGGAGCTATTGGAAGGGCTGAAAGAAAAG
>JAGXLI010000036.1 GCA_018334755.1 Thermoplasmatota archaeon | reverse complement strand
AGGTAATCGTCGAGCGGATGTAGGCCGTGACCCACTCCTCCTTCTTCTTCCTGCTCCTGATAATCCGGTGAGAACCAATCTCGACTTCTCCTTATGCTCATATTTAATCCTCCTTGAAGGGTTTAACTTCCCCACGCTCTATCGCTTCTATCCTTTCGACTATCTCTTCTGGAGTGTGTATATTGCCTCCCATCCTCGGTACAAGGTGAGTCTGGGCGGCTCCTCCGGTGCATCTCTCGACTTCGTAAACTATCTGACCGAAATTGATCTCGGCCACGATGAAATCGTCGATCTTTTCCTCCGCGAGGTCGTAGATCCTCTCCTCGGGGAAGGGCCAAATGGTCTTCGGCCGCAGCAGACCGACCTTGTGGCCTTTCTCTCTAGCCATGTTCACAGCTTCGACCGCCGTTCGGTAAACGCTTCCATAGGCTACGATCACTTTATCGGCGTCTTCCACCTTGTACTCCTCATATTCCAGTATATCGTCGACGTTCTTCCTGATCTTGTCTATCAACCTGGGTACCAGCATGTTCTGGGTCTCTTCATCGACCGATGGATGTCCCCTCTCATCGTGGGTCAGTCCGGTGACGTGTATCGAGTATCCCTCTCCCGCGTTCGCCATCGGCGGGACCAGATCCTCGTCCGGCCTGAACGGGAGATGATCTTCCGGAGGACCTTCAGGTTTCTTTCTATCCACGATCTCGATCTCGTCCTCCGGCGGGATCTCCACTTTCTCGGTCATATGGGAGACCATCTCGTCGGATAGAACGACCACTGGAAGTCTGTATCTCTCTGCAGTGTTGAACGCTTTGATGGTGAAATCGAACAGTTCCTGTGGAGATGAGGGCGCGTAAACGACCACGCCCACGTCTCCGTGAGTACCCCACCTGGTCTGGTTCACGTCTCCCTGTGCCACCATAGTGGGTAGACCAGTAGAAGGACCGCCTCTCATCACGTCGACGATCACGCAGGGAGTCTCTGTGATCAATCCCAGGCCGTAGTTCTCCATCATGAGGCTGAAGCCCGGGCCTGAAGTTGCGGTCATCGCTTTTCTCCCCGCCCAGGACGCCCCCAACAGAGAGGCTATACTGCCGAGTTCATCTTCCATCTGGAGATAGCTGCCGTGTATCTCCGGAAAGCGCTCGGCGATCCTCTCAAGTATCTCCGAGGCCGGAGTTATGGGATAACCCGCGAAGAACGTACATCCGGCGGCTATCGCTCCCTCGGCACAGGCGGTATTACCTTCCATGAAATAAGTTCCTGGTTCCATCATATCCATTCACCTCTCTCTTCTTCACTCTCTCCCTCTCCTTCTTTTTCTTCTTCATCTTCCTCTTCATCGAGGTAGATGGCGAATTCAGGACATATCTTTTCACATTTACCACACAGTACACAGCCTTCGGTCATCTCTGGAGGTGTGTAACCCTTTTCCGTAGCCCGGTCCGAATAATCCAAAGCGTCGACCGGGCAGAACTCTATACAGAATCCACAGCCCTTACACCTCTCGGTTATCACGCAGACATCACCTTCCTTGTTATCGGTCTCCACGTGATAGCGTTCTTCGGTGTTTCGATCTTCATCCTCCTCTTCTTCATCCTCTTTTTCGGTCATAATCATTTCTCCTCTTTTATTAAATGGTTTATAGTTTTTCCCATCATCCTGGTGTATACCTGAAATAGGATGATGATATAGAGCTCTCCTGAACAAAAAGAGGCATGCTCCTTTATTGATTTTTGCCCGTTTTTATATCGAGACACCTTCGATTAGATTAAGTAAAATATTTATACAAGCACAGATAGAAATATTTTAACGGAAGATGTTGGGTTTGAAAATTTCAGATGAGGTAACGGCCAAAGAGAAGGCGACGGGAGCGGTGGAAAAGTGGGTTTCATAGCATCGTTATTGGAGAACTCCCTCCTGATGTTATCTGTTGCGGTGCTAGTCGGTATCCTATTAGGCCGTTTGGAATTCAAAGGTTTCAGGTTCGGGATATCCGGCGCTCTTTTCGCAGGACTGGTATTGGGGCATTTTGGAGTCTCGGTCCCTCATTCTTACTTCACGATATCCCTGGCGATCTTTATCGCAGCTGTAGGTCTGATGGCCGCTAAAGATATAGGCGGTGTAGTTAAAGCTCACGGTTTCAAATTTGTAGTGACCGGATTCTTCATGACCGCCGTAGCCGCGCTGTTGACCTTCATAGGGGCAAAAACGTTGGGCACCATGGGAGTCGTCGATCCCAGATACATAGAGGGGGTCTTCAGCGGTGCTTTGACGAGTTCACCCGGCCTTGGAGCCCATATCGAAGGTGTTTCCACCGCCGTCAGAGAAAAGATAACGATCGGCCACTCCCTGGCATATCCTTTCGGTGTGATAATGGTCATCTTATTTCAGGAACTGTGGCCCAAGATCAGAGATATCGATCTGGAGGAAGAAAAACTAAAATTCAAGAAGAGGATCGAAGGGGCCAAATCAGATAAAGGAAAGGAATTGACCAAAGAAGATGTCACTTTCAGTGTCGGTGGATTCGTTTTAGCCGTCGTTCTAGGAGGACTCCTCGGGGAAATACCGATCCCTTTGGGACCGCTCGGGAGCGTTAAACTCGGCATCACCGGAGGGATACTTCCGGCAGCGCTCGCGGTCGGCTACGTGGGTAAGATAGGTCCCATAAATACCAGGATGTCACATGAAGTCCTATCCAGTATCAGATCTTTGACACTGGCGTTGTTTTTGGCAGTCGTGGGGATAAACGGGGGTGCAGGTTTCGCTGAAGCGGTGATGAGTGCCGGAGCGGTCCTAGTAGCGATCACCCTTCTGGTTGGCTTGGGTACGATCGCCGCGGGGATGTTACTTTTACGAGGTCTCTGGGACCTAGACTGGATCATAGCATCCGGTGCGATCACCGGAGGTATGACTTCAACACCCGGGCTGGGAGCTGCGATAGAAGCGACAGGTACAGAAGATGTGGGAGGAGGATATGGATCGACTTATCCTTTTGCCCTACTGGGCATGGTGATATTTGCAAAGCTACTGAGCATCCTGATCGTCTGATAAAGAGCTGTAACTATGTTCAGATAGAAGGATTCACATGTACTCTTTCTCATAATAGATAGGCCTTTTGCCCTCTTCTTCCTCTCCTTCGACCCTTTCGATCCAGGGCCATATCCTCGTCACGTGTTCGACTCTGATATAGACCTCTTTCAGGTTCACACTGCTCCAGTTCGCATATCCTATCTTTTTATCCCCTTCATCACTTTTTCTTACGTCTTTAGATCTGCTTGGGATCTTCTTCCAATCGATATCTTCGAACTGCGATTGGAGCACTTTTTCCAATATCAACGTATTTTTATCGTACTCTTTGAGTTGCCCCAGAAATCCCAGGCCGTCGTTCATGACCACCAAGATGTCCTTGCCCTTCAGGTCATCTAGTTTCTTTTCCAACAGTCTGTCTAGCATACTTTTCCCCTTATCAGATATCAAAAAGCGACACATGTTTAAATAATTATTCGGGAAGATAACCTCTTCGATGTCGGTCGACCTCTACTTTCAGTCTTTAGGTACCTTAATCCTTCAGTTCACCTAGATGACGGACCGATGAAAAACTCACTTTCGGCTTGCCCCCCTGGTTGGAGCTATAAGTAGTAAGGGTGAGATGTTATCGTAAAGCTAACGTCTTTCTGGTGATAGTATGGGAAAGAGCGTGCCGACCTTCAGACAGGAACTAGAAAAGATAGAATCGGAATGGAAGAGCTACAGGAAGGCGCTGAGAAGAGAGGAGAAAGACACTTTCGACGAACTTTTCATCAAGGCGAAGAAGCACGCCTCCGCCTCACAGTACCAGGCGGCTCCGGATCCCATGGAGTCTTTCTTCATCTCCGTTCTCTTGGAACAGCAGAAGAAGATAAAAAGATTGGAGAGGGTGGTCGAAGATGAAGGGTTGGATCTTGGATATATATCCGGACCTGAACAGGAAAAAGATAGTGATCTGGATCAGGACTAAAAAAGGTTGTTACCGGATAAGAGAAGATTACGCCCCTCCCTTTTACTTCAGAGGTAAAGAAGGAAGGTCGAAGGAGCTTGAAGGCTTTTACGAGAGTAAAGGTTTTCGGACCAGGTACGTCAAAAGGAAGGCCGGTCTTCACGAAGAAAGTCCAAAAAAGCTGCTTAAGATAACTCCGCCTCGGCTCTTCGATCCGAGAGACCAGTTGGAGGCGTGGAGGTTCTTCCAGGGCTACGAAGAAAATCGATTTTATAACGTGGATATCCCTCTAGCCCAGAGATACCTAATCGAGAAGGGTGTTAAACCTTTCTCACTAGTTGAAAAAAACAGCGGCTGGAGAGAACTAGAAGAAGACGCGAGGATCCACTACTCGAAACCCCCTCTGCGGACCCTTCGAGTAAAGATCGAAGCGGAGAAGAACGGCAGACTCAAAAAAGGCGAGCTGGAGAAGATAAAATTGAACGGAGAAGAGATCGGTGGAAAAGAAATAGAAGTGATCGAAGGATTGAACAGGACCCTGGAAAGGAAAGATCCCGACGTGCTTTTGACCCAAGGAGGCGACTCACCAGTGATACCTTACCTGTTCCACAGGGCGGAAGTTAACGACCTGGAGTTGAAGCTGGGTAGAGAGTCCTCGGTCCATCCCAGCAAGAGCGGAAGTACATATGAATCCTACGGCCGGGTCATCTACAAGCCGCCGTCCTATCCCCTGAAAGGAAGGCTTCACATCGACGTAGAGAATTCCTTCCTGTTCCAGGAGGGCGGTCTAGACGGTCTGATCGAACTCTCGAGGCTGGCAAAGATACCCCTGCAGAGGTTGGCCAGAAGAAGCCCGGGTTCGCTGATAAACGCTATGGAGGTAGAGCAGGCTTTGAAAGAGGACTATCTCATACCGTGGAAGAGGAACATCGGGGAGGACTTCAAGAGCGGAAAGCACCTGATAGATGCCGACAGAGGCGGCCATACATTCGAACCGAAGGTGGGAGTACACGAAGACGTCATCAAACTTGACTTCGCCAGCATGTATCCCTCTATCATAGACGAGTACAATCTCTCTCCGGAGACTCTGGGATGTAGATGCGGTAATTATCGAGAGGTTCCAGAACTGGGTTACAGGGTATGCAAAAAGGAGAGGGGCCTGATACCCAAGGTGGTCAAGCCGATTATAGAGAGGAGGCAGGAATACAAGCGCCTCTCGGATAAGAACCAGTTCTTCAAGAGAAGAGCCGACGTTCTAAAATGGCTGCTCGTGACCTGTTTCGGCTACACCGGGTACAAAAAAGCCCGTTTCAACTGTATAGAGGTCCATGAGAGTATAACGGCTTATGGAAGAAAGATCCTACTGGAAGCTTCGGAGCTGGCCCAAGAAAAAGGTTTCGAATTGATCCACGGTATAGTGGATTCGCTGTGGTTGAAGGGCAAAAAAGAAAAGATAGAGGAACTGTTGAAGAAAGTGAAGAAAAAGACGAAAATCCAACTGGAGAGAGAGGGTACTTACGACTGGGTGGTCTTTCTGCCGTCTAAGAACTCCAAAGTCGGGGCGCTCAACCGTTATTATGGTATCCTCGATGATGAGCTGGAGGTGAAAGGACTGTACATGAAGAGGAGTGACGTTCCCGCATACTTCAAGAAGACCCAGAAAGAGATGCTGGAGGAGATGAAGACCGCCTCCTGCAGAGAAGAATTGGAGGGGAGAGTTGAAAAAGCCCTAAAAGCGGCGAAAGAGCGCTGGAGAAGACTGAAGAGAGGAGATGCGGCGGTGAACGAATTGTACTTTACTAAGACCGTATCCAAAAAACCCGAAAGATACACCCACATGACGGAGACGAAGGCGGCCCTCCTCCGATACAAAGATTTAGGAGTGAACCTTCGACCGGGGCAGGAAGTCGAATACATCTTGAAAGAAGATAGAGATGATATGGACAAGGTGAGAGTGAAGGGGGAGGACCCCGAAAGTTACGATAAGAGGTACTACGAGGATTACCTGTTCCGCACGGTAGAAGAAGTGTTGAGACCTTTTGGTTTTGATTTAAAAGAGGTGAAGAAAAGGTTGAAACAGGTCAATGCTTGAATATCCACGGCTCGGTATCGACCGCGATGCCGTAGAGAGACTCTTCTTCGACCATCTTTTTTATCCTTCTAGAGACCTTCGAGCGGAGCCATCTTCCCTCCTCCGCACTCAGTTGATCGTCTTCGAACTTTGCGCTGAGCCCGATGGTGCCCAGAAGAGCAAAATCCTCATTTTTCTTCAAATTCCTCTCGGCCTTGTCCACCAGATCTTTCAATTGATAGGCGGTGAAAGCTCTACCTATTGTTATCTTTCCTAGTATCTCTTCGACGGAAAGATCCATCTTCTTTACCTGGTGGACCATGAAGTAGGGATCGATCGTCCTGCTTCCATCCAAGATAAGAGATCTTTTTCCCGTCTCTCCAGAGACTAAAACTGCCGCTGAAGAGACCGCTTCGTGAGTTCTTCCTTTCAGCACCTTGATGTCTCCCTTTGAGAGGTTTAGATTACGTCCCATCTGTAAAACTACGATTCGATAGAAGATATTTGTATGTTAAAAGGAGGGGGCGATGAAAGTTGGGATGACTACTCAGATTGGAGAACCCGTCTTATGACTAGCTCGACCTCTCTTTCTTGTGGTACATCAAAGCAGCGATCATCAGAACGAATAGTAGCATCGGTGCGGAGTAAGAGGGTATAGATCCACCGGAATCATCGGACTCTGTGGAATTATCGGAATCGGTGGAGTTGCCAGAATCGCTAGAACCGTCGGAACCGTCACTGGTATCGTCTCCGCCTATCATATCTCCTATCGATGCGGGTCTGTGATAGTATTCCCAGTCAGATGACGTCCAGAAAAGGTGGAGGTTCTCATCGCTCGTCAGTAGTATAGGCATCTTTGGATCTCCATCGGTGCCCGTAACATTTTCTATCCTCTGCCAGGTATCTCCACCGTCTTCACTGTAATTCATACAGACGCTGTAGTTAGATCCGCCTATAGGATTCAGGTAACTCACGAAAACGAGATCCGACCTTACTGCTATGGAATGAAAGGGGATGAGATCTTGACACTCGGCTATTTTCTTTGGATCTTCCCAATCTTCCCCGTCGGTACTCTTCGAAAAATAGAGGCTTTCGTCCTTGAGATAGGTAAGATAGATACGGCCCTCTTCTTTTTTCAGTCGAGGTCTTCTCCCACCGTCTGAGATCTTGACTTCATCCCCCCAGGTCTCGCCTTCATCGCCGCTGCTGATCAGCATCACCTTTTTATCTTCTCCCGTCCTCGTATAGTAACTGAAATACAATCTTCCGTTCAATTCAACTATCTCTCGACCGACCATGGGATCATCCAAACTGAGATCGGAAACCATCACGAAAGGTTCGCTCCAGGTCTCACCGCCGTCTTCGCTTCTAGAGACCTTTATCGACCAATTGCCCTCGTACTCATCGTAAGAATAAACGTAGAGATGAGAACCGATCTTTTCGATGCCGTAGGCCCCGTCGCTCCTTCCCTGAAGCGTGAAGATATCGACGGAGTCTGACCAGCTCTCCGCATCGTCTTCACTCTTGAAGAACTGTAAGGTCTTGCCAGTATAATCGCTCCCGTTCCTCTTCACGCCGTATATGGTCCCATTTTCCACGTCGAAGTGCCCTTCGACAGAACAATGTTTCCAGTCTTCACCGCCGTTCTTACTATAAGAAACGTTCCGTCCGTACACTATCAGATCGTTCCCGTCGCTAGCCCCACCTAAAAGAAAGCCCCCTCTCAGTTTCTCAGGACCTTCCCAAGGTAGCCCATCCTGAGCGGTGGATTTTTCACTAAGACCGATCACAAATGAAGCTGAGATCAGGAGAGATGCGAAAAGCACAGCGAATAACCTTTTTCTACCAGATAACATATTAACACTTCGCAAAATAAATTATTTTTCAATATTAATACTTTTTCCCCGCTCTAAAATAGGGCATTTTCTAGACCGATGTTATTTGATCCGAGAATCCCTACAGGATAGAACTGTTCTGGTAGGTCTTTTTTTCACTCACGCCTTGCCTCTCTCTCTATCAGTTCTACATCGTCGAAGTAATCCATCTTCGGGATCTTTTCCGCTTTGGACTTCACGATCTTTATCTCTCCGCCGTTCTCTTGCAAATTGTTCACTTCGGCCTCGTCGTGCTTTATACCGTGATTCTCCAACTTCTTCTCTATGTCCCAGCGGCTCGGCGAGTCGTCGTCTATCGAAAATCTGAAATTCACCATGCCGAAGAGGTCAGAATGATGTTCGTAGTCCACTTCGTGTTCTACCCTTCCTCCTTCTTCGATGTCGTGCAGGTCAAGTTCGGATTCCACAAAATCTTCGATCCTATCGAGGAACTCCATCTCGTCCCTGCTCACCAATGTAACGGCTTTTCCTTCTTTTCCCAATCTGCCCGTCCTGCCGATCCTGTGGACGTAATCTTTTTCGTACTTAGGTATATCGTAATTTACTACGTGAGTTATGTTATCCACGTCTATACCTCTCGAGGCCACGTCGGTAGATACTAAGATATCTATCTCACTACTTTTGAACTTGTTCATCGTTTTGGTCCTCGCGGACTGGCCCATATCGCCGTGCATCGAATGTGCCTTGTACCCGTGGTTCCTCAATCTATCCGAAAGTATCCTCGTGTACTTTCTAGTGTTGCAGAATATGAGGTACTTACCGGGCTCGTTGTCCAGCAGTGAAGATAAAACGGAAAGTTTGTTCTTCCTTCCGACCGAGATGTAATACTGCTCTACACCTTTGGCGGATATCTCGTCCTCGCTGAGCTTCAACTCGACCGGCTCTTCCATGTACTGGTTGGCCAGCTTGACTATCTCTTTGGGCATCGTCGCGGAATAAAGCATTATCTGCTTTTCTCCCGGGGTTCTAGACATGATCCATTTTATGTCTTCCAGAAATCCCATCTCGAGCATCCTGTCAGCTTCATCTAAAACGAAGAAATCGATATCATCGAGCTTGAGTTCACCTCTCCTCATCAGGTCCATGACCCTGCCCGGGGTGCCCGCAACAAAGGAAGTTCTCGGCAAGTGGTTTATCTGATAATCTATGCTGGCTCCACCGTAGATCGCTAAAGTTTCGATATCGTGATGCTCGCCGATCTTTCCAGCTTCCTTTTCCACCTGTTGGGCGAGTTCTCTCGTAGGCGTTAACACTATGGCTTCTACGCCATCGTCACCATTCATCTTCTCGAAAATCGGTATCAAGAAGGAGTGTGTCTTTCCCGAGCCCGTCCGGGCCTGAACTATCATGTCGTTACCTTCGACCGCAGGTGCGATGGATTCTTTTTGGACATCCGTTGGCTTTTCGAAATCGATCTCGTTTAAAGCGTCGAGTGTTTTACTATCTAAAGACATGTCTTCGAATCTTTGATCATCGTTATTCATGTTCTTGTCCTCTGTGTCATACCAATCAGAAAGCCCCTTGTTAATATAGTTTGACCCCGAGTTGATACCCGATAGGGTCAAGAAAATTTTTTTATACCCTTTGTACATTATATAACTCGGGAGCGATAAGGATGAGTATGTCATCCCACCGAGGAAATACCTTTCTTGTCCTAGCCTCAATAACGATGCTGCTGATATCTGGATCTGCAGCTTCTTTTGATGTCGGGGGAACGGACCCGGGACCTAAAAAAGACGGAGAGACAGCAGAGACCGAGATGAGAGGGGAAGGTAAAAATTACAGTATAAAAAGCCTCTTCGATCGAGATGAGCTCGGAGACGATTATCCCTACGATATAGATACCATCAAGAACATGACTCTAGAAGATCTGAACTGGACCGTGGAGGACATCGACGGCGATGGTGAAGCCAAGTACGAGATAAGCCATTGGTTACTCGGAAGCGCTAACGTGGTCGAAGGATCATTTGGCGGAGAAGATTCACTGGGAGGAGCTAATTATACCATGCTGCCGCGTGAGGCGCTGATGAACGGTTCGATGGACAAAAGAAAGACCGTTCACCTCGAACATGCAGCAGCTTTCATCTATCCCGATGGCTATCCCGACGTTGGCGGCAACGGATATGGAGCTTTTATGAACGTTCATGGTGTTCCGTCTATCAAAGACAGCAGTCTGAAGAAGATCGTCCTCAAGGCCGTGAACAGATATGATATGCCGATGATGCTCGCTGGGGAATTCTCTCAGAATTGGGAATCTCTCAACTTCACCGGGCAGGACGAGATCACTTTTCCCTCTATGCTGCCCGTCACTCTAGCTGAGGAGATGACCACAGAGATATTGAAGATGAATTACATATATCCGCTCCTCAGGATGAACCTTATGGCCCATACTCTTTTCGAGCGCCTTGCAGAAGATATGGGAGGTGATCTATCCAAGGGTATCTTCAGTGAAGGCACCTCGAAACAGGGCTACTCGAGATGGTTCGTTGCCATGTTGGACGATAGGGTCAAAGTAGCTCAGTGTGACTGGATACAGATCCAAGACCTTCTTCATTCCACTAAAAGATACTACTGGGACTGGGGAAGGCCTCCTATCAAAAACAATACGGGTTGGGCTAAATACTCGGATGAGATCGCGAGTCTCATGATACCGATAGGTGAAGCTCTTCAGATAGGAGCGAAAGTACCCTCTAATCCTCAATCTGTCGCCTATCAGGTCTGGGGTATACCCAACCAGTTGGACCTGATCGATGATGGTACCATGGTCTCCATATCCGGAAGCTGCGGGAGAGGAGCATTCAACGGTGACGGAGAATACGAGCTGGATCACGACGGGACATATTTTCCTACCGGTTCTGAAACGGTTTTCCTTGACAAATTGACCGAAGCAGGGGTGAATTGGAGATATGGACGGGATTTGACCAACTTTATGTATACGGGAGGACCTGAGGCTCATCACAGTAGATGGATAGAGAATTGTTTCGGGGGCATGGACTACATGACCGGCCGCCTCGACCAGTGGATAAAGATCAAGGATGTAAGCAGTAATATATCTGGTAAAGACAACCAAACCGACTATCTTAACCTGACCGCGACTTTAGACGAATACGAAAATCACGTGGGAGATATAAAACACGTTAGAGCTTATTATGCTCCTAACAGTGATAGAAGATGGAACGATCCAGAACATGCGGAGGGACGATCCTATGAATGGAGATCCGTCGATATGGACAAGTTGAACGACTCGACTTATCAGACCTCCTTAGAGATAGATAATGATATGATGTACGGTTACTGGGTAGAAGTCAAGATCCCGGGGCATTTTCAATGGTTCGTGGGATACTGGGAGATCTACGATGCATCTCCTATCAGGTTGGTCAATGAGTATGAAAGAGAGGCGACGGGTGGCAGCGACCTTGAAGTGAGCAGTATTAAGAAAACATCTGAAGAGATCAGAGAGGGAGAAGACGAACCGGTAGAAGTCGGCATCGAAGTCAATAGAACCGACATATATTACCAATACGATTATGTGGCACCTCCTTTGAGGAACATCTCCTGCGAACTCTGGATCGACGGTCAGAGAGAAGATTCGAAGGAACTCACCATCCATGGAGATAGGAACGTTACCTTGATGTGGGAAGACCCGAAGCCGGGGGAACGACAGCTCTGGGTGAAGATAAATCCCAATAGGATCATCCCCGAGTACGATGATACGAACAACCGTTTGAATAGGACATTCAGAGTATCACACCGTATGGACCTGCCGTACAAAGAAGAGAGTGACGGGTGGCTCTTCATCTCTCTGCCTTACCAGATCAGTGATAACTCCATTTCTAAAATTTTAAAGGATATCGACGGCAGCTATGAGAAAGTGATGTTTTACGACTCTGAAGAGGACGGCTGGGATTCCTATATACCCGGAAGGACCAAAAAGTTCAACGACCTGGGAAGTTTGAACAATAAGATCTCTTTCTGGATCCGTATGAAGAAGGACGATTCGCTTTTCTTCAACGCCTCCCTCAACGAGGGCGAAGAAACGACGATCTCTCTTGAGCCCGGATGGAACATGGTGGGTTATCCGTCTAACAAAACGAGATCGGGAAAAGAAACCCTGCCTGACGAGGTGAGTAAAGTAGGGGTCTTCGATGAGAGCAGAAAGAACAAAATCGAATACATCAGAGATCTGTCCTCACTAACGATGAGAGGAGAAGAAGGATACTGGGTTTACAACTCTGCGGGAAAAACCATCGAGTGGACCATCGAGTATTGACCTCTCGATAAGAAAAAAGTAAACTATTTTTACGCGGCCCTTTCTGTTAGTCTCGATGAGAAGTAATAGAGTCTTGGCCCTGCCCATAGCGATGCTCTTCCTCCTGTTCCTATTCGCGATAGTTTTGATCTTTTCTCTCGTCATAAGTTCGGCTTTCAGAGCTCTCGGCTTCTCTCCTTTTGTGACCATAACGATATTTTTTCTAGCGCTGTTAGGCAGTACGGTCAACATCCCGCTCTATTCAAAGGAGACAAAACAGCCGGTAAGGAGCGTACCTGACAATCCGCTGATGAACTTTCTGTATCCTGACAGGAGAGGGAACAGAGAAAAGATGTATGAGATAGTGGAGACGACGGTCTCTATAAACCTCGGAGGCGCGGTAATACCTATCCTGGTTTCCGTGTACCTTGTCTCCGCCCATCCAGATCTTTGGATACAGTTTATCGTAGGTATCCTTGTCGTTTCTTCTATCTCTTACAGGTTCTCTAAAATAATACCGAACGTAGGGATCTCTCTACCGCTCTTCATACCTCCGATCATCGCCGCTCTCATCGCTATAATACTTCCGGGTCCCGATACGATACTCGCTTTCGTTTCCGGCGTAACTGGTGTTCTGATAGGGGCCGACGTGATGAACCTAACCAAAATAGATAAACTTCAGTCGAAGATGATGAGCATCGGGGGTGCGGGAACTTTTGACGGTATCTTCCTGACCGGTATAGTTTCGGTACTGATCGCCGCGATCTGAAGATTTTCCTAAAATTTCATTCTACATCTATCCTTATCTTGTTCCTTGACATCGTAACCTCGGCCGAGAGGTCCGACGGTTCTAGGTATCCTTCGAAGAATATCTTCAGGTACTCTCCCATCTCCGGGATTATCGGGACGACCGTAAATTTCGTATCGGATTCCACGATCAGCCTGTAGAGGTTGGTCCTTTCGAGCCGCTCCAGACATTTTATGGGTTCAGAGATCCCGATGGCACAATAGTCCTGGTAAAAATTGCCACCTATCCTCTTGATCTCCTCCTGTAGGTTTTCAGAGGGCTCTCCTATCTCCTCCAAAAATGCCTGGAAAATGCCGATGTCGAAAAGTAGATTGTCCGGCCGAAGGCGGAGATCGAGAATGGTCTCCAATTCCTCCGGAGACATGTCCTCTTTCTCGAGGATTATGTCAAAATATTCCAGGGCTCTTCGGATCACTTCCGATTTAGACGTCCTGAGCTCAAATTCTAAGTCATCCAGTGTTTCTAAACTTTCCGAGTCCAAATTCACCGTGATCCTTTCATTTTTGCCATCCGATTTGGAAGACATCTTTATATCACAGGTATTCTAACCTCAACTTCCGGTCCTATATATTCCCTTTCCCTCCTTACTAATAAATATAAAATAGATACTAACAAAAAAGAAAAAAGGATTTTAGGCCCCGAGGCCCCAGGGGAATAATCCTCAGTCTTCTAGATATTCCATTATATTCTGGGCGGCCGTTCTTCCGTCTCCCATAGCCCAGATCACGGTGGCGGCACCTGAGACAGCGTCTCCACCCGCGAAGACGCCCTCTTTAGTGGTCATCCGGGTTTCATCGTCGATTATTATACCGCCCCAGTCTTTTACGTCCACACCTTTAGCGTTCTCATAGAAGACCTTGTTGGGTTCCTGGCCTATGGCGATGACCACTGTATCGAAGTCTCTCTTGTGTTCGGTATCCTCCAAGATCTTGGGACTGGGTCTACCGCTGTCATCGGGCTCTTCAAGCGTGCATTCGAAGAGTTCTATACCGTCAACCCATCCGTCTTCGTCTCCTATGATCCTCTTTGGATTACAGAGAGTATCGAAAGTTACGCCCTCTTCTTTAGCGTGTTCGATCTCTTCGTCCCTGGCAGGCGACCATTCCGTCGTTCTCCTGTAAAGGATATGGCTGTCTGCGCCCATCCTTAGTGCACATCTGGCCGAATCCATAGCGACATTACCAGCTCCTATCACGCCGACCTTTTCCATGTCCGTTATCGGTGTGTCGTATTCTGGAAATTTGTAAGCCTTCATCAGATTTATTCTCGTCAAGAACTCGTTCGCGGAAAATACACCTTTCAGGTCTTCGCCTTCTAGACCCAAAAAGCGGGGAGAACCGGCGCCGGTAGCGACATATATGGCGTCGAAATCCTCCTCTAGTTCTTCTAATTCTATATTTTGCCCGACTATCCTGTTGAGCTTGATATCCACGTCGAGTTCATCTAGATATTCCAGTTCGTGGTCTATGACCTCGTTTGGCAGCCTGAATTCGGGGATCCCGTATTTCAAAACGCCGCCGGGTTCGTGCAGGGCCTCGTACATCGTAACCTGATATCCGTTCTGGCCCAGCAGAGCGGCACAGGTGATCCCGCTGGGTCCGGTACCGACTATGGCGACGCTCAGATCTTTTTCTTCCTCGATCTCGGGCGCCTCTTCTAGATCGTTCTCTCTTGCGTAATCGGCGATAAACCTCTCCAACTTTCCTATATTTATAGGATCTCCCACGTTCCCCATCACGCAGACTTCCTCGCACTGCTCTTCCTGCGGGCATACTCTTCCCGTTATGGCCGGGATCACATTGAACTCCTTCATGATCTCGAGAGCTTCCTGGAAGTTTCCTTCGGCCACGGCTTCAACGAAGTTCGGTATTTCGATCTCCACCGGGCATCCGCCTATACACGGGCTCTTGGCGCACTGGAGGCATCTTTCCGCTTCCTCCATGGCCTGTTCTGGAGTATATCCTAAAGGAACTTCGTCGAAGTCGTCCTTTCTTTCTTCCGGTCCTCTCTCGGGAACCGGTACTCTCTCTTCTTCTGGACTCATCGGCAGCACCCCCCATTTTCTTCTTCCCATCTTTCCATCGCTTCTTCTTCCTGCTCCTCGAACATCGTTATCCTCTGCATGAGTTCCTCGAAATTGACCTTGTGAGCGTCGAATTCCGGTCCATCGACGCAGGCCAATTTCATCTGCTCGCCGACCTCGACCCTGCATGAGCCGCACATGCCGGTGGCGTCGAGCATTATGGAGTTCAGACTTACTCTAGTATCTATGTCGTGCTCCTCGGTTATTTCGGCTATGACCTTCATCATTATGGGAGGGCCGACCGCGTGAACTAGATCGAGAGAGGTGTCCTCGTCAGCGATCAATTCCTCGAGAACGTCGCTGGTGAAACCTTCTCTTCCATAAGTTCCATCGTCCGTGGTGATATATATCTCATTGGCGCAGCCTTTATCGAAATCGCTCTCACATACTACCAAGTCTTCAGTTCTGAAGCCGGAGATAACTATGACTTCGTTTCCGGCATTCCTCAAAGCCTTAGCGACCGGAAAGACCTCTGGTGTTCCTACTCCGCCGCCTATGCACACGACGGTGCCGTAATCTTCGATATCCGCGGCGGTGCCCATGGGTCCTACTACATCTAACAACTCATCTCCTTCCTCGTACGTATCCAATTCAGTGGTGCTTTTGCCAACCTTCTGGAAGATCATCTGGACCGTACCTTTTTCCTTATCTTTCTTATAAAATGTCAGGGGAACTCTTTCCCCTTTCTCGTGCATCCTGATAACTATGAACTGGCCGGGTTTTATCTTATCGGCGACAAGGGGAGCTTCGACCTCTATCCTAGTCATCTCTTCGTTGAGTCTTTCTTTTTCAGTTATCTTATGCATGCTATTTGACCTCAACGCAGAAAATACCTGATTTATAAAAAGTTTTACCTACTCATTATCTTTTTTAATAAATTTGAAGATTATTTAAGATTTTTTAAACCTAATTAATAATAGGATTCTAGACCATGCTCTCAGAACCATATACCGTTATAGGTATGGAGCCGGAATAATTTCCGGGTTCCGTCTCCGGAGCGACTTTTAATTGGAAGGCGGCGAGACACTTTTCTCCCACTTCTAGAGAGCCGGCTGAATAAGCGTCGGTCCTAGATTCCCATCCCTCCATATGTATTATACCCATACCTACATATACCTTCGAGAGATGTACTTCTCCTGTATTCTTGAGCCAGTACCATCTGCTTTTTTCCTCTCCAGGCTCTATAGGTCCAAAATCTATATTTTTAACTTCTTCGGTGCACTCTTTATCCCTGTAAACGGAGAGTTCAAAATCCTTTTCTGAGACTCCATCCGGTAAACCTAAATATCTCTTTTCTATCTCCACGCTGAATACCTCGCCGTCAAATCTCTTTCAGAACGTTTCTTACCGATACGGGCCTCTTAGATTATAATCTTTATGATTTTTTAATCTATTTTATGTTTTTTTAATAACTTATCCTGATATATCCGGTTTTTTAGTCTTTTCTTTTTATGGTGAAGTTTTTTTCATAAATGACTTTAAATAAAAAGCTCTCCTAGTGGGTAGTAGGTAGTTAAAATGGAATTGGAATGCAAAAGTTGCGGATATGAGTGGGATTACCAGGGCGAAAGCGATTATTACGCTACATGCCCGAACTGCCACTATAAAGTGAAAGTGAACGCGGAAGCCGAGGTCGTCTCTCCAGAAGTCGAGATCAGCCGCTTCGATGAAGAAGAGAACCGGTTCGTCAAAGAACTAGCTTCCTGTGAAGGCGAGGAAGACCTAAAAGAAGTTTGCAAGAAATACGACCAGGAAGAATTCAATTCGATAAAGAAAAGGATAAAGGAGAAAGCTAACAAGATCCGAGAGGACCTGAGAAGATACGAGAGAGTCGAAGATACTCTCGAAAGCGTGAACTGGGAATATCCCGACCTCTGATCAAAGAGGGGTTCTACGATGGAACTAGAATGCAACAGTTGTGGATATGAGTGGGATTACCAGGGCGAAGGAGAATACTACGCAACTTGCCCCAACTGCCAGTATAAAGTAAAGATCTCTGCGGAAGCCGAGGTCGTTTCTCCCGACGAAGAAAAGGGCGGTCGAAAGGTGGATATACCGGCTGAAGCCAAAGTTGTTACACCTGATGAGGAGGAAACTCGTTTAGATGAAAAGGAAGAGACATTTCTCCAGGAACTCGAGAGATGTGAAGATCCAGAGAAGGCTAAAGAGGTATGCAAGAAATACGATCAGGAAGAATTCAACACTCTGAAGAAGAAGATAAAGAAAAAAGCGTCTAAGATAAGAAAGGATCTCAAGGCGTATGAACAGGTTGAAGATGTTCTAGAGAAAGTAGACTGGAGTTATTCTGAATAGACGTATAGAAAATTAGAAAGGGTTTTACCATGAAATTGGAATGTGAGAATTGTGGATTTGAGTGGGACTATCAAGGTGAAGAGCAATACTATGCGACCTGTCCAGAATGTCAATATGAAGTGGAGATCCCTGCGGAAGCCGAGGTCGTCGCTCCCGAGAGAGATATCGAAGATATCTTGGAGGAGCACCCGGCCGAACAGAGTTCTCTGATACCGATACTTCAGGAGACCCAGGAACAATACGGGTACCTTCCTAAAGAGGTCATAGAGGATATAGCTGGATATTTAGGATTGCCTGAAAGCAAGATCTATGGAGTAGCGACTTTCTATGCGCAGTTCAGATTTGAACCCCAGGGCGAACACGTTGTAAGGATCTGTCACGGGACCGCCTGCCATGTTAAAGGTGCCGATGCCATCACGGAAACGGTGGAGAACGAACTAGGGATCGATACAGGTGAAACCTCTGAAGATGGAACCTTCACGTTAGAGAGGGTCGCCTGCCTGGGATGCTGCAGCCTCGCACCGGTGATAATGGTGGACGACACGGCCCATGGCGACCTAACGAGAGAGAAAGTTAAAGATGTAATAGACGATTACAGGGGGTCTTCTTCATGAATGAAGAGAGAAGAGTTCTAGTCGGATACGCTTCCTGCGGTATCGCCGCCGGCTCGGAGCAGATATATGAAGAACTTACGGACCAGTTAGAAGAACACGAGATAGATATCCAGGTCGATAAGGTCGGCTGCATAGGTATGTGCCACAACGAACCTATTTTGGAAATCGAAGAAGAGGATGGAAAATACACTTATGGAAACCTGGAAGAGGATGACGTTGAAAAGATAGTGGGACAGCATCTTGAAGACAATACGCCTTACGAGGAAAGATTGATTACCGCCCCTGGAGAAGAGTACGATTACTTCTCCGAGCAGAAAAAATTGGTCCTAAGGAACAGCGGCGTGATAGACCCCGAGAGCATAGGAGATTATCTTGAAAAAGATGGTTATGAAGGTCTTAAGAACGCTCTTGATGAAGAGCCGGACGAGGTCATAGAAACGATCAAAGAGAGCAACCTGAGGGGTAGAGGAGGAGCCGGTTTTCCGACCGGTGTCAAATGGCAGTTCGCTAGAGATGCCGACTCCGACGAGAAATACATAATATGTAACGCCGACGAAGGAGACCCGGGAGCTTTCATGGATCGTTCGCTCCTAGAAGGAGATCCCCATGCAGTTCTGGAAGGCATGATAATAGGGGGTTACGCCATAGGAGCGGACAAAGCGTACATCTACTGCAGGGCCGAGTATCCTTTGGCTCTAAGAAGGTTGAATATAGCCATCGATCAGGCGAAGGAAAAGGGATTTTTGGGAGATAACATATTGGGCACGGACTTTTCGTTCGACATAAAAATCAAAGAAGGTGCCGGAGCCTTCGTCTGCGGTGAAGAGACCGCTCTTATGCACTCGATAGAAGGAAAAAGAGGCATGCCGAGACCGAGACCTCCGTTCCCCGCACAGGAAGGCCTCTTCGATGAACCAACGAATATCAATAATGTTGAAACTTGGGCCAACGTCTCCTACATAATGAGAGAGGGAGCGAAAGGATTCGCCGAGATAGGCACCGACGAGAGCGGCGGAACCAAGGTATTCGCGCTCGCCGGAAAGATAAAGAGAGGCGGCCTGGTAGAAGTTCCCCTTGGAACGACACTTCAAGAGATAATCTACGATATAGGCAACGGAATTGAAGGAGATAATGAGTTCAAGGCGGTACAGCTCGGAGGTCCTTCCGGCGGTTGTCTACCCAGTGAACATCTGGATACGCCCGTGGATTACGAAACTTTGACTGATGCCGGAGCTATAATGGGATCCGGCGGTATGGTCGTGATGGCCGACAGCGACTGTATGGTGAACGTGGCTCAATACTTTTTGGACTTTACACAGGAAGAGTCATGCGGTAAGTGTACGTTCTGCCGAGTAGGCACGAAAAGGATGCTGGAGATGCTGGATGATTTCTCTGAAGGTGAGGGAACCGCTGAAGATATAGAAAGACTGAGATATCTAGCGGACAAGATCAACTCTCATTCTCTATGCGGTCTCGGGCAGACAGCGCCGAATCCTGTCCTTACGACTTTAAGATATTTCGAGGACGAGTACGAAGCACACCTTGAAGAAGATACGTGTCCTGCAGCCGTCTGTAAGGAACTTATCGAATACAGCATAACTGATGACTGTATCGGCTGTGGGCAGTGCGCCCAAGAATGTCCCGAGGACGCTATCACGGGAGAGTCTCAAGAGAAGCACGAGATCGATCAGGAAGTCTGCATAAAATGCGGGGCCTGTCAAGAAGTCTGTCCCGTAGATGCGGTGGAGGTGGAATAGATGTCCGATGAAATTACGGTAACAATAGATGGAGAGGAATATGAAACTGAGCCAGGAAAAAAAGTTTTAGATGTATGCAGAGAGAACGATGTTTTCATCCCGACATTATGCGAGATAGAATATATCGAGGAACCTTTCGGCGGCTGCAGGGTCTGTCTAGCCGAGGTAGAAACGGACAGAGGGACTCAAGTGACCACAACGTGCGACACGCCGATCCAGGACGGCATGGAGATAACAACGGATACCGGAGAAGTCAAGGAGGGCAGGAAGATGGCAATAGAACTCCTCCTCTCTGAGCATACAGGAGACTGTGTAGGACCCTGCTCATTGGAATGTCCCGCGAGTACGGACTGTCAAGGTTACTTAGCGCATATAGCTAACGGCAGGCCCAAAGAGGCATCTAAGCTGATAAAAGAGCAGACCCCTCTTGCCATATCGTTAGGAAGGGCCTGTTTCGCTCCCTGCGAGGACGAGTGCAGGAGAGAGATGGTCGAAGATCCTCTGGCTATAAGACAGTTGAAGATGTACGCCGCCGAAGTAGAGATGGAAGATCCCTGGCAACCGGAACTTCCGGAAGATACGGGTAAAAGCGTTGCGGTCGTAGGAGGCGGACCGGCCGGGCTTACAGCCGCTTACTTTTTAAGGTTGGAAGGTCACGACGTGAAGATATACGACATGATGCCAGAACTGGGAGGCATGATGAGATACGGGATCCCGGATTACAGGCTTCCGAACAAGCTGCTGGACAAGGATATAGAGTGGATACTGGACCTTGGGATCGACGTAGAAACGAACTCAGAGATGGGTGAAGATTTCACCCTACAAGAACTGAGAGAGGACTATGATGGTGTTTTCATGTCTACAGGCGCCTGGGAGAGCTGGATAATCCCGATCGAAGGAAAAGAGCTGTCCGGCGTAACGGGCGGTATCGATTTCCTCATCGATCACACATTAGGCAGGGATCTAGACATTGGAGAAAAAGTCGTCGTTGTCGGCTGTGGAAACACTGCGATGGACGTCGCTAGAGTGGCAAAAAGGCTCGGTAAAAACGTAACGATAGCTTATAGGAGAACGGAAGAACAGGCACCGGCGAACGAGGAAGAGATAGATGAGGCGAAAGAAGAAGGTATAGAGTTCAAGTTCCTAGCGAGCCCAGAGAAGGTATGCGGCTGCGAAGAAGATGGGATAGAAAAGGTCACCTGCGCCTGCATGGAACTCGGCGAACCCGACGAGTCCGGAAGGCCTAAACCGATCAAGATACCTGACGAGACAGTTGAGATAGAGACGGATTCGGTGATCCTAGCGATAGGTCAGAACCCGGACCTTGACCTGTTAGAAGAAGAAGGCCTAGAATCGGATGATTATACCCTTGCGATGAGTGAAAAATTCAGGACAAACTTTGAAGATGTATTCACCGCGGGAGACGCCGTGATGGGTCCTTCGTCTATCGTTGAATCTACGGGTCAGGCGAGAGAGGCAGCTTACGCTTTGGATGCATATCTGAAAGGAGAACTGGAAAGTTACGAGGTACCTGAAGACTACGAGATGCCCTATGATTACGTTCACGAAGACGAGGTCACGGAAGAGGACCTTGCGGATTATACAGATAAACCTAGAGTCGAGATGCCCAGAAGAGAACCCTATGAAAGGATAGAAGATTTTGAGGCTATCGAACTCGGCTTTGACGGCGAGATGGCAGAAAAGGAAGCGGAAAGGTGTCTAGAGTGCGGCTGTCTCGACAGGTTCGACTGTGAACTGAGGGCTTATTCCGACAGGTACGGCGCTGAACAGTTCACCTATGAAGGATTTAAACACGAGTACGAGATAGATGAATCACATACCAGAGTGTTACAGGAGCCGGGCAAATGTATCCTTTGTGGTTCATGTGTCAGGACTTCTGAAGAAGCACACGGAGAAGGCGCCGTCGAGTTCGTAGATAGAGGTCTCAAGACGGTCGTCGAGCCGGCTTTCGGCAAACCGTTGAGTGAAGTGGAAACGGAGATACTCGGCGACCTGGCAGAGGCGTGTCCTACAGGCGCTTTCGAGGAGAAGATAGACGATACTAAGCCGGGCCCACATGAGAGCGGAATAGCTGGAAGGTCTTACTGTACCGGATGCTCGTTGACCTGTCCAGTCAACCTCCGTACGGTGAACGGAAGGCCGGTGAGGATGATGCCGGCAGAGGATAAGGTCTATCAGAGACACCTGTGCGATAAAGGGAAATTCAGGACACTACCCGATCTGCAGAACAGGCCTGAAGCCGAAGACGAACTATTGAAAGAAGTCGAAGAGATCCTTGGCGATGCGTTCGACGTCATAGTTTCACCTTCTGTAACGGATGAAGAGGCGGAGGAACTCAAAGAGATATCTGAGAAGGGCAAAGGAACCATCACCTCTTCACTGAGAGATAAAACATCTACAGCCGATCTTGAAGCACTCCTAGAAGCCGAAAAGATATACATAGATCGAAAGGCCTTCGGTATGGATCCACTGATGAGGATGTTCGTCATGAGAGCTCGAGAAAACGGCGCAGAAGAGGTAAAGGCCTTGGAAGAACTCGATGACGGTGTAGCAGTATTGACGGAAAACAGCGATGAGACGGCTCAGAACATGATCGTGACCCATGAAGGAGCCAACGCTGAAGGGCTTATAGAGATGGGTATCACGGAAAAAGAATTGGAAAGTGATACACTGCTCGTCTACGGGAATATAGAGGATCTCAAAGGCGATACAGAGGATAAAACGGTCGTTCATTTCACCGATGAACTCACGGATATAAGCGAAGAGGGCGATCTGGTGGTCCCGATACGGTCCTGGATGGAGAAAAGCGGGACTTTAAAGAACAGTTTCGGTGAAACTGTCGAGCTGGAATCCGTAATCGAAAGCCAGCTGAGATCTAACCTAGAAGTTCTGGAGGAATTAAAAGATCTCCTGGCATAAAACCTAAAAACCTTTTTCTTATTTCTTCCTTATCCATTTTCCTTTTTTCATGCCCTCTTTTGCCTTTCTGAAGAAGAGATAGTAGTGTAGTATTCCGTAAAAATTTCGATTCATTTTTTCTCACCTCTTTTTTTGTTTTCTACCATTTTAAAGAAATTACCTAAGATGTAAGATCGAGATCTTTTCCAAAATGCTTTCTCAGGTGTTTCTAGATTCTTCCAATCTAGGCTCATATGTGGTTTGATTTCATTGTACCATTCAATGAAATCTTCTAAAGTGTCAAATTCATACCTATGTTGTTCATAGGTATCAAACCATTTTTCGATCTTACCGTTGCTCTGCGGATGGTTATACTGGCAGAGCAGTTGCTTGATACCTTTTTCCTTGCAGTAGTTCTCAAACGGATGATCAGCTTCTCCATCCTTGTCTCTTTTGTTAGCGTAAAATTCAGAGCCATGATCAGTTATTACTTCTCTGATAGATCTAATATGTCTGTATTTCTCGAAAGCTTCGTCTAACAATTCTATAGAAGCTTCAGCACTTCTACTATCATACTCTCCTGCGGAGAGTATTTTCCGACTAGAATCGTCTAATACAGCACAGATCCATTTATCATGTTTGTTTTGATGCCAGTCCATATGTACAGCTGATAAGCTATGGTTACGTTCATATCTAACCCAGTCTTTTTTCCTTCCTTTTTTATTGTCATTTTCTTTAGCCATATTATTCTCCAACATGACTTGATGAACTCTGATGTCTCTGATTTTGATTCCTTCTTTCTTTCTAAGATATTGAGCGACAGTATTAGCTCCCAGTCC